>CAUWJA010000141.1:0-4355 GCA_963558905.1 uncultured Eggerthellaceae bacterium | reverse complement strand
GTCCTTGCTTCGTCTCCGATAAAAGGGAATTCGGCGCAGGGGATTACAGGGAATTCATCGAAGAGTATGCGGTGGGGCATTCGGCGGCATTTTTCTCACGCCGCCGAGACACGGGGAAGGCGTTTACTGCGAGCGCTCTGGCTCGGATCAACATGAGCTGGTCGAATCTGACGCAGCCTGCTCGCCTGGCTGCGGCGAAGGCCGGATTGCGCCCTCCTGCGCTCAACCCCTACCTGAACAATGTTGCCCAAGCGGTAGAGCTTGTCGATGTTTGCGTTCGCTGCGAAGAGATGCTCCGCACTCTGGCGGAAGGCGACGGGAGCAGCGTTGCGCAGCCTTTCGAGATCCATGCGGGACATGGCGTCGGCATCACCGAGGCGCCCCGGGGCATTCTCATCCATGATGTCGAGCTCGACGACGAAGGCAGGGTCGTCCATGCGTCCATCATCACGCCGACGGTCCATAACCTCAAGGATGCCGAGAACAATATCCGCATTGTCGCCGAGAAGCTCAGCTCCGAGGGGGCGGATGAGGGGACCATCCGTCTTGAGGTCGAAAAACTGGTGAGGGCGTATGATCCCTGCCTTTCGTGCTCGGTCCATTGAGCCATCTCTCCGTGTTTTCGATATGCAATCAGCAGCCCGGACTTGCGTTCGGGCTGTTTTTATGATTCGAGCCGTTCACAGTCTATATGCATCCGTTCGCGTGCCTGCAGAGGGCGGATACGGCTACCGATTTTTTCAGTAGGGGCGGAAATAGGCGAAATACTAGTGATTTAGTGATGCGAAATATGCCCTTCCGTCGTAAGGTTTCGATGTCAGCCGCTGTGCTCGAACGGGAATATGGCAGTCCGGACGACTTTTCGCCGCCCTCGGAATTCTGTACGTTTATCGCCCGCTCGGCCGCATGATTAATCTCATGACTTTGCATGGGGTATACTACTGGCGTCCGTATCGGTTGCATAAGGGATGGTTCCCGCATCGCTGCGTCCGGCGCGTATGCGGTTCCGCTGTGCATTGATAGGGACATCAGTAAGGCAGACAGAAAAGAAACGTATCCGAGAAGGGAAAGGTACAAGATGAAAATCGTTGTTTCTTTCAAGGTTGTTCCTGACGATCAGGACATCCAGGTGTCTGGCGATCGCAGCCTCGACTACTCGAAGGCGCATCAGATCGTTTCCACCTATGATCTGAACGCAATCGAGGTCGCGGCTCAGCTGGCCGCCGCCAACGAGGGTTCTACGGTGACCGCGATCACCGCCGGCCCCAAGAAGATCGATGACTCCAAGATGAAGAAGAACGTTCTCGCCCGTGGCGTCGATGAGCTTTCCATGGTCGCCGACGACGCCTGCGCGGACATGGATGCCCGTGCCACCGCTTCCGTTCTCTCCGGCATGCTTTCCGGCATTGAAGGTTGGGACGTCGTCATCTGCGGCGATGGCTCTGCCGACAACTATGCCCAGCAGGTTGACGTCCAGCTCGCTGCCGCTTTGGGCGTGCCTGTCGTCAATGGCGCAACCAAGATCGAGGCCGGCGACGGCGTTCTGACCGTCGAGCGCACCCTTGAGGATGTCGTCGAGGTTGTGGAAGTTCCCATGCCCTGCGTCGTTTCCGTCACCCCCGATGCCGCGCTTCCCCGCATTCCCGGTATGAAGGACATCCTTGCCGCCGGCAAGAAGCCCATGGCTGTTGCGGGTGCTGAAGAGGTTCCCGCTTCCTCCATCGAGGTTGTCGAGTGCAAGGCTCCTGAGGCTGCTGCACGTAAGCTTGAGATTCTCGATGCGTCCGCCGATGGCGCCATCGAGCAGTTCGCCGCCGCCATCAAGGCAGCTCTGTAGGAAAGGAAGAGGTGTACACACATGAAGGCTTTCGTTCTCGCTGAGCGCACCGACGCCGCCCTCGAGCTGTGCGCAGGCGCCCGTACCATCGCTGATGAGGTTGTCCTCGTCGCTGTCGGCTCCATGGAGGTTCCTGCCTCTTGCGCCGATACCGTTGCCCATATCGCCCTGCCCGAGGGTGCCCCCTTCGATGCGGCCGCTGCTACGGTCATCGCCGCATTCGACGCCATGGCCCCCGAGGTCGTCCTCGCTGAGCCTACCAAGCATGTCAAGGTCGTTGCCGGTCTTCTGGCTGCCCATGCCGGTTGCTCTGTGATCACCGACGCTATGTCCATCGAAGACGGCGTCGCTTCCTCCATGTACTTCGGCGGCGTTGCCATCCGTAAGGCGAAGGCTGCGGGTTCTGTTTCCATGTTCACCGTCGGTGCAGGCGTTTTCGCCGGTCTTGAGGCCTCTGGCGCCAACGCGGTCGAGGAGCTTGCTTGGGTTGAGCCTGCTCATCAGGTCAAGGTTGTTTCGACCAAGGCCATCGAAAAGAGCGGCGTCGATCTGTTCAAGGCTGATTGCGTCGTCGCTGCCGGCCGTGGTTTCGCTGAGGAATCCGAACTCGACCTTGCCCGCGCTCTGTGCGACAAGCTCAATGCCGGCCTCGGCTGCTCCCGTCCTCTGACCGAGGGTGTCAACTGGCTGCCCACCGAGCTTTACATCGGCGTGTCCGGCTTGATGCTGTCCCCGAAGGTTTACATCGCTGCCGGCATTTCCGGTCAGATGCAGCACATGGTCGGCTGCAACCGTGCAGGCGCCATGTTCGCCATCAACAAGGACAAGAACGCTCCCATCTTCAAGCAGTGCGACTACGGTCTGGTCGGCGATATCAAGACCGTCCTGCCCGCTCTGGTTGCCGCTCTCTAAGACGCAACTTCGATGGTTATCGGCCGGCGGGCATCTTGCCCGCCGGTTCTGATAAGGGAACACAAGGAAAGGAATAGCCAAATGGCAGATTTCGACGCGATTGTCGTCGGTTCAGGATGTGCCGGGTCTGTAGCTGCATACGAGCTCGCCAAGGCCGGCAAGGCCGTTCTGGTCGTCGAGCGCGGCAACTACGCGGGCGCCAAGAACATGACCGGCGGACGCATCTACGTTCATTCTCTGCGCAAGGTCTTCGATGACGAGACGTTGGCAGAAGCTCCTCTCGAGCGCAAGATCACCCACGAGCGCATCTCTCTGATGTCTCCTGATTCGAATTTCACCGTTGACTTCACCTCTGCTGCCATGCAGCCTGAAGAGTCTGCATCCTACTCGGTCCTGCGCGGACCCTTCGACCAGTGGCTGGCCGAACAGGCCGAGAATGCAGGTGCCGAGTACATCTACGGCATCGCTGTTGAGAGCCTGATGAAGGATGAGTCGGGAAAGATCTGCGGCGTGCGTGCAGGCGAAGATGAGATTACCGCTGATGTCGTGCTGCTGTGCGACGGTGTGAATTCTCTGCTTACCGCCGAGGCTGTGGGATACAAGCGTCCTCCTGCAAGCCAGATTGCCGTTGGCGTCAAAGAAGTTTTCGAACTTCCCGCCGATGTCATCGAAGGCCGCGTTCTGGCCGGTGAGGGCGAAGGCGCTGCGTGGCTGTTCGCCGGAGATGCCACCAAGGGTACGTTCGGCGGCGGCTTCATGTACACCAATAAGGAGTCCATCTCCCTCGGCGTCGTTGCAGGTATCGAGGCAACCATGAACCATGGCAAGGTGCCCGTGTACCAGATGCTGGAAGACCTTAAGAACAACCCTGCTGTCGCCCCTCTGATCAAGGGTGCGAAGGTCGTTGAGCATTCCGGCCATATGGTCCCTGAAGGCGGTATCAACATCATGCCCGATTTGACCGCCGATGGCGTCATGGTCGCTGGCGATGCCGCTATGATGTGCGTCAATCTCGGCTATATGGTCCGCGGCATGGATTACGCCATTGCTGCAGGTCAGTTCGCAGGCCAGGCTGCCGTTAAGGCTCTGGATGCGGGCGACACCTCGAAGGCCGGTCTCCAGTGCTATGTTGACATGCTTGAGAATAGCTTCGTCATGAAGGACTTCAAGCAGTTCAAGAACGTACCAAACTTCATGGAGCACTTCGACCGTATGTTCGTCGGCTATCCCGAGATGGTGCGCGATATGTTCAACGCCATGTTCATCGTGGATGGCACCCCGGTTCAGCCTATGAAGAAGACCATGATGCCGATTGTCAAGAAGATGGGCTTCATGAACCTGCTCAAGGACGTGAAGGGAGCTATGAAGGCGCTATGAGCGATATGAATATCACCGTCAATGTCGACGAGTTCTTGTCTTTGAACAAGTACGAAGTCGATGAATCCAATGCCCACATCGAGCTTAAGGGCGGTGCAGAGGCTTGCGATCCTGCAGAGTTCGATAAGCTCATCCGCGTGTGCCCTGCCGCCTTGTACAAGCGCGACGAGGATGGCAAGCAGTCTTTCGACTATGCCGGATGCCTTGAATGCGGTACGTGCCGCATCGC
>CAUWJA010000140.1:0-4419 GCA_963558905.1 uncultured Eggerthellaceae bacterium | reverse complement strand
TGCCGCGATGCGCAACGGTGAGATCCATGACCGCACCCACATAATCAGGCGGCACCATGATGGTTGCCTTGAGGTACGGCTCTTCGATATGGTCGATCTCGGAGGGGTCGGGCATATCCTGCGGCGAATGCAGGCTGATCATGGTCTTGTTGGTGAGGAACACATGGTATTCCACAGACGGTGCAGTGGCGATGAGGTCAAGGTTGAACTCGCGCTCCAGGCGCTCCTTGATGACCTCCATATGCAGAAGGCCCAAAAAGCCGACACGGAAACCGAAGCCGAGCGCATGGCTGGTCTCAGGCTCCCAGATGAGCGCGGGATCGTTGAGCGACAGCTTCTCAAGCGCCTCCTTGAGCGGCTCGTACTGATCGCCATCGATGGGGAACAGACCCGTGTAGACCATGGGCTTCACATCGCGGTAACCGGGAAGCGGCTCAGCGGCGCCATCCACCTGAGCGGTGATGGTGTCGCCGACGCGCACCTGCGACACGTCCTTAAGGCCCGTGACCAGATATCCCACCTCGCCGACAGACAGTGAAGGCATGGCGATTTCCGCGGGACGGCGGGCGCCGACCTCTTCCACCAGCATATCGGTGTTCGTGGCCATCATATGCACGCGATCGCCCTTCTTGATGGAGCCGTCCACCACGCGGATCAGCGCAACCACGCCGCGATACGAATCGAAATACGAGTCGAAAATGAGCGCACGCAGCGGCGCAGCAGCATCGCCCACGGGTGCGGGAATGTTGTAGACGACCGATTCAAGCAGCTCATGCACGCCTGCGCCGGTCTTACCGCTTGCCAGGATGGCATCGTCGGCCAGAATGGCAAGGCCGTCCTCGATTTCACCCTTGACGCGCTCGGGCTCAGCGGCGGGAAGATCGATCTTGTTGATGAGCGGGATGATTTCAAGATTCGCGTTCATGGCCATCATGGCATTGGCCACCGTTTGCGCCTCCACGCCCTGGGTGGCATCCACCACCAGAACAGCACCTTCGCACGCGGCAAGGCTTCGGCTGACCTCGTAGGTGAAGTCCACATGGCCCGGCGTATCGATCAGATTGAACTGATACGTCTTTCCATCTTCGGCCGTGTAATCCACACGGACCGCCTGGCTCTTGATGGTGATTCCGCGCTCGCGCTCGATATCCATGCTGTCGAGCAGCTGCTCGGTCATGTCGCGCTTGGCCACCGTGCCCGTGAGCTCCAAGATACGGTCTGAAAGCGTGGATTTGCCGTGGTCGATATGCGCAATGATGCTGAAATTGCGGATGAGTTCGGGATTGTAGGTCATGGTTGCTTTCTCGTTCGAATGCTGAAGGCCTGATTTGCAACCTTGAATTCTACCACGAATCGAACCGGATGCCGCGCATCGGGAACGCGTACGCATCCGGAATGCAAAACGGGCCCCGGTTTCCCGGAGCCCTCCCCTTGATGATGCGGACGAATCCGCGAGATGTCGTGGGTTGAGACGCGTTATTCGGCGTCTTCAGCGGCAGCCTCGACCTCAGCCTTGGCCTTAGCTTCATGAGCGGCCTTCTCAGCCTTCAGGGTAGCCTCGCGACGAGCAGCCTTCTCCTTGGCAGCGGCCTCGTAAGCAGCAGCCTTCTCAGCCTTCTTGGCAGCCTTCTTGGAACCGCCCTTGGCAACGGGCATCTTCTTCGCGGGCAGCTCAGCGGCAGCCATGTCCTCAGCGGTGACCACGGTGTTGGCCAGCTTCATGATGCCGCTCTTGCGGTTGGCGGCCTGGTTCTTGTGGATGACACCCTTGCTGACAGCCTTGTCCATCAGACGGCAGGCAGCCAAAGCGGCGGTGTAAGCCTCGACGCCGTTGCCGGCAGCGACAGCATCCTTGACGTGGCGGGTGGCGGTCTTCAGCTCAGACTTGACCGCGCGGTTGCGCATACGGGCCTTCTCGGCGGTGATGATGCGCTTCTTCTGGCTCTTGATGTTGGCCATGATTTCCTCCGTACATACTCTAACGATCGTTTCGTTTGAAACCTATTGAATGCATGCGGAACAACGGGTAAAGGCCCGGGGAATCCATGGATGACAGAAGAAGGTCGGCGATATGCCGCATCACAGAACCCGCACGGATCGGCGGGAGTGCGATTCATGCAGATGGTCAGGTTTTCCCATCTTCGACCCTTCGGTCATCCAGCGAACGACTCCTTGCAGCCTTGTCTGCGGATGCGCCGGTATGGGGCGCTCGCGTATCGCTGAACACGCAAGACTGCATTCTATCAAACACAAGCAGCGAATGCCAGAGATAATTTCATCCATCTGAGTCGGAGCGCTGAGGATGACCGGACTGCAGGGGCGTCCTCCATTCGCAGGGATCCGGCGCAGCGATGCCCCGTATGCCGGCGATGATGATCTCGATGCCGTCGCGGAAAGACTGTTCGGAATAGGCTCCTTCGGCGGTCTCGAACCACGCAGGCCTGTCTCCGCCTGAAAGATGATGGTCGGACCGCTCGATCTCATAGATCTCATTCACGATGAACCCTGACAGGAACGCATCAACGATGCGCCACGCACGGCTGAGCACATCGTCGGGAATCCCCTGATCACGATGGAGTTTCTGGACGCGTTCGGTATGCTCGCGCAACCCGGGGTCAAGCGCACTGCCCTCTGCATACGTAAGATGTGCACAGCGGTGGCGCAGGTGCATCTGCCTGATCGACGACGTGGTGCGTCGCAGCGTGTCGTCCCAGCGCTCCCCTGGAACAGCGGCAACATCCACCTCCTTAAACGCCAGCGCCACGACTGCGGCCTTTATCTCATCCATGGAACCGAAATGCCGGTACAGAGCCATTGGCGTGCGTCCGAGCGCCGATGCGAGTTTGCGGACCGATACATTCTCCAACCCTTCGGCATCGGCGAGCTCAAGCGCTTTGGCTGAAATGACATCTCTGTTCAGCGTAGCTCCGTCCGCACCTGCGAACGGGCGTTTTCCTTCATGGTCGGTCATGTGCCGCCCCTCCTGAACCTTCTTGCATCACGGCATGGCGATGATACCAGAGCCTTTTGCGGGAAATCCCATTCAGCACAGATCCCCCACTTGTACCTGAAATGCGTACAGTGTATACTTCGCGTCGTGTACAGCGTACACAAAACATTATCCGCAATGGAGGGAGTTGAAATGAAGAAGCATATTGAAGGACGGCAGTCTATCACCCGCAGGAACTTCATGAAGGGAGAGCTTGCCGCCGCCGCTGCCGTGGGCATGGGCTCCATGGCGGCGGGTTGCAGCCCTGCCAGCGGAAGCGAAGGCACAGCCGCGGGCGGAGCGGCCGGTGGCACCGGCAGCGAAACCGCAGCCAACATCTACACGGACATCTACGAAGCCGGCGCGAACCTCATGCCTGCCCGCAAAGAGGCGTGCCCCGGTCCCCGCGGGCCCATCGCCTTCGAGTCCAGGGAGATCGGCGAAGACGAGATCGTGCGCGAAGAGAACTTCGACGTGGTGGTCGTAGGCGCAGGCGTAGGCGGCCTGATGGCCGGACTCAAGGCTGCAGACATGGGTGCGAACACCCTCATCCTGGAGAAGATGACCAAAGGCCGCGGCTGCTTCGAGTGCTTCGGCGCCGTTGGCGCGAAGTGCCAGGAAGGCACCGCCATCGACAAGGCGGCGCTGCTCGACGAGCTGTACCGCTCCGCCTACTACCGCACGCGTCCCGAGGCTGCACGGACCTATGTCAACCGATCCGGCGAAGCTACGGACTTCTGGCAGTCCATGCTGGACAAAGGCGCCAACGGCTTCGTCATCACCAAGGTTGAGCAGGAACCTTCGACGTGCGGCTTCCCCGCAATGACGCCGCTCATCGACACCGAACTGGGTTTCTACGATTCGCCCGCCCTTCCGGCCGACGCCGGGGTGAGATCGGGGCTTTCCGGCATCTATGTCTGCCTTGAAATGCAGGATGTCGCGAAGAACGCCTATTCGAATGTCGACCTGCGCTTCTCCACTCCCGCCGTACAGCTGGTCAGCGCCGAAGACGGATCTGTCACCGGCGTCATCGCCCGCGACGCCGACGGCTACTTCAAGGCAAACGCCGCAAAGGGCGTCATCCTGGCAACCGGCGGCTATGACTGCAACCCCGAGATGATGCAGGCCTGGACGCGTCCTGAAGACTACGCTTATTCCAGCTGGTGGAATCCGGGCTGGGGCACCACGGGTGACGGCCACATGATGGGCCTTTCCATCGGTGCCCAGATGGATCCCGTTCCGCATCCCGTCATGAACTTCCGCTGGGGAACCCCTGACTCCTTCGCCGACTTCCGCACATGGAACGCCGTGTACTTCGGCATCCTGGTGAACGGCCGCGGCAAGCGTTTCGTGCGAGAAGACGCACCCTTCCAGGTGGTTTCCAATGCCCAGAACGCCCAGCCCGGCTACGGAAAGAACTGCTGGTACAT
>CAUWJA010000139.1:0-4441 GCA_963558905.1 uncultured Eggerthellaceae bacterium | reverse complement strand
TGAGGATGCCGGCAACGCTGTTCGGCATGCCCTTGGGAGACGTCATGGGGTTTTCCATCCCGCCATTGGAGCATCGGTGCGAAATGGTTGCGTGTGTGCGGCGCGAGGCGGTGCTGCTATGAGCGCGTTTGCGACGGCATCTTCGACGTTTGGCAAGCTGGTTGGTCTGTTCGCCTTCGGGCGCGATGATGGCGTTGTCCTGATGCTGCTGCAATGCCGGGATATCCATACGGCAGGCATGAGGGCGCCCATCGATGTGGCGTTCGTGGATGCAAGGGGGATCGTCCTTTTGTCGGTCCGGGGCTTGGGCGCGTGGCGGCGCGTACGGTGCCCGGGTGCCGTGGCGGTGCTTGAGCGCTATGCCGACAGCGGCGCACCGTGGCCGTCTGAGGGTTCATGGGTGGGGACGTTCCATCCTGAGGCGGCAGAGGTTTTGGAATCGTGCAGGATAGGCGGCCGAGGCGCATCCGGAAAGATCGCGGCATCGGCATTGCAGGGAAGGAGACTGAAATGGAAAAGATGACGGCTGCGAGCGGAAGCTCCATGAAAACCTGCCCGGTATGCGGCGCTTCCTGCTTCGGCGACATGGAGACCTGCTTTTCGTGCCTGCATGCCTTCAACGCATGCGGATCGCAGGGATCGGTCGGGTTCGCGCCCGGTGCCTGCGATGGCGGCGGCATGGCGTTGCCGGAGGTGCCGTTCGTTCCCGAGGAGGCGGTTGCTCCTGCAGAGCCGGCCTTCAGGGCCTGCGCGGGTGCCGATATCCCTCTTGCGGATGCCGTCATCCCTTCTACGGGCGTCGATGCGTTCCGTACAGGCGGTGCACCCGCCCAGGTGCGCATCGTGATCGACGTGCAGGGTCTGGCGGCTGTTGTTTCGCAAAAAAGTTAGATAAGGGTTTCTTTTCTCTGGTGAAACAGGTATCATGTCTCAAAGTTAACCTATGCTTACTTAAGGAGCCCCCATGGAATCAAACGGAGAATCGAGCCGGAATGCATCGCCTCGCATTCCGTTGGCGTTCGTGGCCTGTGGGCAGAAAGCCACCGTGGTGGGCGTTCATGGGGCGAAGGAGGTGCGCCGCCACCTTGAATCGCTCGGGTTCACCGAGGGGTCATGCGTGAAGATGGTGTCATCGGCGGGCGGAGATGTGATCGTCGAGGTCCGCGGCGCCCAGATTGCGCTTGACCGGCGGGTTGCCATGGGGGTCATGGCGGCTGGCTGAGTCGGGTTGCATCCGTTTTTCGAGCAAGAGAGAATGAATATAGGACACATAACGGGAAAGTAGGAAGGAATGGCAGAATCACAGACGGAGACCCTGCGTGACATCCCCATAGGGGCGCGGGCGAAGGTGCTTAAATTGACAGGAGAGGGAGCCCTCAAACGCCACATCATGGACATGGGCATCACGAAAGGTGTCGAGGTGTTCGTGCGCAAGGTGGCGCCCTTGGGCGACCCTATCGAGGTGACGGTGCGCGGGTACGAGCTGTCCTTGCGCAAAAGCGAGGCCGAAAGCATCCTTGTGGAGACGCTGGCCTGATCGCCGGCGCCCTCGGGGCATGATGCCTCTTGGGGACGGTCTGCGGTGTCAGGCCGTCCGGTATTCACCATGCCGCTTCGAGCGGCATTCTTTTCCATCACGAGTTAACTAAGGCTAACAATATTAGGATCAATCGAGGTGATGTGCATGGGAGCGCGAATCGCTCTTGCCGGCAATCCGAATGCTGGCAAAACAACGTTGTTCAACCTGCTCACGGGCGCGAATCAGTATGTCGGCAACTGGCCGGGCGTCACGGTTGAGAAGAAGGAAGGGCGCTGTCTCAAAGATGCGTCGATGTCCATAGTCGACCTTCCGGGAATCTATTCCCTTTCGCCGTATTCCCCTGAGGAAGTGGTGAGCCGCGATTTCCTGATGGGAGTGCAGGCCGGGGAGAAACGGCCTGACGCCGTTGTCAACGTGGTGGATGCCACGAATCTCGAGCGCAATCTGTATCTGACCACGCAGATCCTTGAGCTGGGAATTCCCGTGGTCGTCGCTCTCAACATGGCCGACCTGACGGCCAAATCCGGGGATTCCGTGGACGTCGGGTCCCTTTCGGCGTCGCTCGGATGCCCTGTCGTTTCAGTCAGCGCACTGCGGAAGACCGGCATCGACGATCTTTTGGAAGCCGTCCGCCGCGCTGCGGATGCGGGGGCGCCCGCACAGCCTTCCATGTCCTTCGATGCTGCTGTCGAACAGGCGATATCCCAAATCGAATCCATCGCCTCCGGGCGCATTCCCGCACGCATCAAGCGCTGGTACGCCATCAAGCTTCTGGAGGGCGACAAGCTTGCGGCCTCAGCCGTGCATCTGAGCGAAGCGGAAACGACCGCCATCGATGGCATCCGCAGCAAGCTTGAAAGCCTTTACGACGACGACGCGGAAAGCATCATCACCGGCGAGCGCTATGGGGCCATCGCCCATGTCGCCGACCGTGCGGTCAAGCGATCGGGTTCCGGCATGACGCTTTCGCAGAAGATCGACCGCGTGGTGACCAACCGCTGGCTGGGTCTTCCCATTTTCGCCTTGGTCATGACGGTGGTGTACTATCTGGCCGTTTCCGTCGGCGGCGGCGTGGTCACCGATTGGGCCAACGACGGCATTTCCGGTGATGGCTGGGATTATTGGGGCGTGTTCGTCCCGGGTCTGACGCCCATCGCCACCGGGTTCCTTGAGTCCGTAGGATGCGCTCCGTGGCTCCAAAGCCTCATCGTCGATGGCGTGATCGCAGGCGTGGGCGCGGTTATCGGCTTCGTTCCGCAGATGATCATCTTGTTTTTGATGCTGTCGTTTTTGGAAGCATGCGGGTATCTTGCGCGCGTGGCGTTCATCATGGACCGCATCTTCAGGAAGTTCGGACTGTCGGGCAAAAGCTTCATCCCCATGCTCATAGCTTCAGGATGCGGCGTCCCCGCCGTGATGGCGACGAAGACCATCGAAAACGAACGCGATCGCCGCATGACCATCATAACCACCACCATGATTCCGTGCGGAGCCAAGCTGCCCGTCATCGCGCTTGTCTTCGGAGCCCTTGCCGGCCAGGTGTCCGACGATGTGTGGTGGGTTGCCCCTCTGTTCTACTTTTTGGGCGTGGCGGCCGTCATCGTTTCCGGCATCATGCTGCGCAAGACGCGCATGTTCGCCGGCGATGCGACTCCGTTCATCATGGAGCTGCCGCAGTACCACCTTCCCGCTGTCCGCACTGTGGGCCTTGCCACATGGGAGCGCGTGAAAAGCTACATCATCAAGGCCGGAACCGTGATCTTCCTCTCCTCGATGGTGATCTGGTTCCTCATGAACTTCGGCTTCGTGAACGGAAGCTTCGGCCTGCTCGATTCCGAGGTTGAGGGCTATATCGAAAACAGCCTCATCGCCTCCATCGGCGGCGCTATTTCCTGGCTGTTCATCCCGCTGGGCTTCGGCGATTGGCAGTCGACCGTCGTGTCTGCGACCGGCCTTGTCGCCAAAGAGAACGTGGTTGCGACTGTAGCCATCATCACCAACCTGGGAGACGCGGGCGAGGCGGACCCCTCCATGTGGCAGGCGTTCGCAGCCATGCTGGGCGGAAGCGTGCCGGCCATCCTGTCCTTCTGCGCCTTCAATCTGCTCTGCGCCCCGTGCTTCGCGGCCATCGGTGCGATCCGCCGTCAGATGGAATCGGCGAAGTGGACCTGGTTCGCCATAGGATACATGACGCTGTTCGCATATGCCGTGTCCCTCATGATCTACCAGTTCGGCATCTTCATCGGCGGCGCGGGATTCTCGTTGGGGACCGCTGCGGCGCTGGTGGTTGCCGCCGCCCTTCTCTTCCAGCTGTTCCGGCCCATGCCCGACTTCACGTCTTTCAAGAAGGAGGCCGTCTTTAGCGGTGCCGGCCGTCCAAGGCTCCCCTTCGGCCTGGACAATGCGGCGAAAGCGGGTGAGTAGCATGCTGCCTCTGGAGATGTCGCTGTCGACCGCCGTCATCCTGGCAGTGCTGATCGCCTTGGCTGCGGTGGCGCTCCGCCGTCTGCTCCGGCGCGGTACGTGCGGCTGCTCCGGCAAATCCCGCGGATCGGCTTGTGCGGGAGGGTGCGCTTCGTGCCCATGCTCATGCGCGGGCGGCTGTTCTTCGGATCGCGCCGCCTGCGCCGGGTCCGATGCCTGCGCCGGGCCCGATGCCTGCCCGGCTGCTTCCACCCAGGTTGGCGAAAAGGCGTCTGCGGCCAGTCTGCCGGGAGCGGCACTGCCCGCAACGCCTCTATCCGGAGCGGCACTGCCCGCAACGCCTCTATCCGGAGCGCCTCTGCCGGCGGCGGGCCGATCTGTGTGAGTGTCGCGTGATTTCGAGCCGATGCGCGTGACAGAAAAATAAACTAAGGTAAACTTATGCCGCTTCAAGCAAGCCCGGACGGGGCGCGTATC
>CAUWJA010000138.1:0-4445 GCA_963558905.1 uncultured Eggerthellaceae bacterium | reverse complement strand
TTGAAAGATTTCCTTTCTCATTCGCAGTTAGCTGCTAAAATTAAAATACCTATGTCGTTATTTCTGCAGAAACGAGTGAAAGGAAGCCTTGCGATGGCAGCCCTTTATACACCTGAATACAAGCCGAATGGCAAAGAGATCGCCGTCATCAAGACCTCGAAGGGCGATATCCGCGTTCAGCTCGCGGGCGACGATGCCCCCATCCATGTGGGCAACTTCGTCGAGTTGGCTCGCAAGGGCTTCTATGACAACCTGAAATTCCATCGCCATGTTCCCGGATTCGTCATCCAGGGCGGTTGCCCCAATACACGCAACCTCTCTTCTGAAGAGGTTCGCGCCAAGGCCGGCAACCCCTTCGCAGGACTTGGAACCGGCGGCCCCGGCTACTGCATCAAGCAGGAATTCACCACCAATCCCAATAACTCCCACATCGATGGCGCGCTTGCCATGGCCCGTTCGCAGAACCCCGATTCTGCCGGATCGCAGTTCTATCTGTGCCTCGGGCCCCAGCATAATCTTGATTCGGGCTACACCGTCTTCGGCCGTACGCTCGAGGGATTCGATGTCATCAAGGCGCTGAGGGTCGGCGACGTTATCGAGACCATCGAAATCGAAGGCGCTGAATAGTTCGGGGAGTTTCCCTTTATCGGAAAGATGGACAACGAAATGGAAAACCAGTACATCGCGCAAGCCCAGGCTGCTTATGCTGCCAAAGATTTCCAGGTTGCTCTGCAGCTGTTCAGCCAGTGCCTTCAGGATCCTGCCGTGGTGAAGAATCCGGGCGATTTGGGGTATCTGTACCACCAGATCGGCAATTGCTTCGTCCAGATGAAGGATTTCAACGGGGCGATCCATGCGTACACACAGGCTACGGCTGATTCCGCCTACGATGCTTGCGGAGCGGTGAACTGCAACCTCGCGAAAGCCTATGCCGCTCTCCATGATTACGAGCACGCTGTCAGCCATTTTGAGATTGCGGTGTCCGATGCGAAATACGACTCTGCTTACAAGGCGTATCTCGGCATGGGCAATGCTTTGCTCAAGTTGGGCAAGAATGCAGAAGCCGGCGTGGCGTTCCGTGCCGCGGCGCTCGACCAGGCCAACCCCGATCCCACCAAAGCGCTGATCAATCTCGGCGTCTGCTTCATGGCGCTCAACCGTCCGGCAGATGCGGTCCAGTCCTATGAGAGCGCTCTTCAGTTCAGCATGGACCCCGAGTCGACCAACCGCCTTTACGCCAATCTCGGTCAGGCGTATGTCGCCTGCGGACAGATGCAGAAGGCCATGGCGGCGTTCGAGACCGCCCTTGCCGATAAGACGTATTTCCTCAGCGATTCGGCCAGCGTGGACTACAGCCGCGCCGCCACCGCGGTTGCGACGGGTGCGACGGCATCGGCTGCATCGGATACGTTTCCCGGCATGGATATGTCCGGCCTCGATGTCTCCTCGGATGGTGCACCGCTGCCGGCAGAGGAGGCATATCCTTCCGATCAGTACGGTTACGACCCATACGGGTATGCCCCTGCGCCCGACGACCCCCGATATTTTCCTGAACAGGTGTATGGATACAATGTCGACGACGGTTATGCTACCGGTGAGGATCGTTTCTTCGGCGCATCCGATGCTGAGATCGCACGGTATGGCAAAACCATCGCCAAGCAGGATCGCAAGCGCCGCAACGTCGGCTTGAAGATCCTTGTGGTCATCATCGCCCTCCTTGTCGTGTTTGCGGGCGCTCTGATGTTTCTGTATATGCAGGGCTACGGGTACCCCTCGCAGGAAACCGTTGTTTCCGACTTGTTCGCCTCTCCCGATGACGCATCCGAGTACTTTGCCAAAGATATTTCCTCCGATGACGTGGAAAGCGTCATGGCCACCGTCGTCCAGGATTCCGATGTCACGGTCGATGGGGTGGATAAGACCGTGTCGAGTTCGGCAGTGTATGTCACTGCGGACACGCCGGAAGGAGGGCAGGTCCAGTACAAGGTCAGCATGGTCCGCGATCTGCTCACCTGGAAAGTCGCTGACATCGAATTGTATTTCGCTTCGCAACAGAGCTGATCGGCCCACATGCCGAGCGCGCTGATATGCCTATAAGCCATCAGATTGAAAGGATTCCAACACTATGGCTATCGAGAAAACCTATTCCATGCTCAAACCCGACGCTGTGCGCAATCGCCACATGGGCGAAATCATCGCCCGCATCGAGCGTGCGGGACTGACCATCGAGCGCATGGAGCTTTCCCAGGTTACGGCAGAGCAGGCTGCTGCCAACTATGCCGAGCATGAGGGCAAGCCCTTCTATGACGGCCTGATCTCCTATATCACCAGCGGTCCCGTCGTCAAAATGGTCGTTTCCGGCGAAGGTGCGGTCAAGAAGATGCGTACGCTGATGGGCGCCACCAACCCTGCCGAAGCGGCCCCTGGCACGATTCGTGGCGACTTCGGTCTGATTATGGACGAAAATGTCATCCATGGTTCCGACTCCCCTGAATCCGCTGAGCGCGAGATTGCGATTTTCTTCGGCGCGTAAGGTGAATCCGGAATCAAGAAGCTGACGGCTGTGCGCGGCTGCGCCGCTGCCCGGTTTTTGATTGGAGGATTCTGTGCTCTATCGAATCATCGATGCAGCGGAACTTCCTTCGTTGATAAGAGCCTTCATGGACTCGTATGAACTTGTAGCCCCGGTCAAACATGGCCAGGGCTACATTTTCGATATCATCGAAGATCCGCATGATGTGGTGCTCGATTATCCGACCACCACCATATCTCCCAAGAAATATTTCCTTCCTCCCAGGGAGACGCTGTTCACATTCGATGTCAAGTCAAACGATGTGACCGACTTCGAACTCGATGTGTCTCCCCGGGTCATCTTCGGCGTTCACCCCTGCGACATCAACGCGGTCAACCGTTTGGATGAGGTGTTCCTCAACGGTCCATACCCCGATCCGTATTACAAGGCACGACGTGAGGCTACGTTGATCGTGGGTGTAGGGTGCATGCCTTCCGCCAATTGCTTCTGCGAGCATATGGGTGCCGATGAGGTCTCTTACGGGTACGATTTGTTCCTCCAGGATCTCGGTGATAGATATTGGGTCAGTATTTCGTCGGTAGCGGCTGCTGAGATCCTTGAGGAAAGCACGTCTTTGCGTGAGGCCACTGATGAGGATCGGGAGCTATTCGCGGCTGCAACCCGCAGGCGGCGCGAGTCGTTCAACCGTGATATTCCGTTCATTCAGGACGTTGCCATGCTCATGGACACGTACCACAAAGATCCCTTCTGGGCTGAACTTGGTTCAAGGTGCCTCAACTGTTCGGCATGCGCTTCTGTCTGTCCGACTTGCATGTGCTTCGATATCGTCGACGAGCTTTCGCCCGATGCGAAAAGCGGCATCAGGGTCCGCACGTGGGACAGCTGCACCGATCCGCAGTTCGCCCTCGTGACCGGCGGACACAACTTTCGCGAAGGCGGACGCGATCGGGTGCGTCACCGCATGTACCATAAGCTCAACGGCTATAAGTTCAAGCATGGCAGCATGCTCTGCGTGGGATGCGGGCGCTGCGTCTGGGCGTGCAAGGCCCGTATCAACCCCATCGAGGTGCTCCGGTTCTTCGACGAAAAGACCGGTCAATCAGTTGTCGGCAAAAGCGACGCTTCGCTGGATGCCGTGACCTGCGCCACCCCGCTGGCAGTCCTTGAAGGCGAGGTTCCTCCTTATGTTGACTAGTCAACCTTCCGTGTCGTCTTTCCAGGTCGAGCCTCTGCGCTTTGCCGACCGTGCGAAAACGGGCGCGGAGCTCATGGCGGAAAACCCGTACCGTCCATGGCCTGCGCGCATCACCTCCATCACCGAACTCACCGCCACGGAGAAGCTCTTCGAGTTCCGTCTCATCGACGAGCGGATTCGCGAAGCGTTCCATCATGCGCCCGGGCAATTCGTCGAGTTGTCCATCTTCGGGGTAGGGGAGGCTCCCATTTCCATCTCAGGCTCTCCGACAAAGCAGGGTTTCATCGAGCTGTGCGTCCGCCGTGCCGGTCAGTTCACGCAGGCTTTGCATAGCATGCAATGCGGCGATATCGTGGGCATCCGCGGGCCTTTCGGACGCGGTTTCCCATACGAGGAGATGAAAGGCCACGATGTTCTGTTCGTTGCCGGCGGTTTGGGCATCGCGCCCCTGAAATCCCTCATCAACTACATCCATGATGAGCGCCATGCGTTCGGCAAGGTGACCATCATCTACGGTTCGAAAAATCCGCGCGAGGTTATGTTCCGCAATGAATTCGAGATGTGGCGCCATCGCAAAGACTTCGACCTTCATCTCACGGTCGACAATTACGAGGATGGTTGGGATGGCGAAGTGGGCCTTGTGACCAAGCCGTTCGAACATCTGCAGATCGATGGGGCGGATACCTACGGCGTTGTCTGCGGTCCTCCGGTGATGTA
>CAUWJA010000137.1:0-4454 GCA_963558905.1 uncultured Eggerthellaceae bacterium | reverse complement strand
CGAAGAAACTGATTGATTCCACCAGGACTCTCGAGGAAATATGACAAATACATCGGGATGATAGAGGGATCCTTAATTCGTATGCATGCCAAATGCTGGTTAATGTACGCGCCATGTTCCGCAATCTCCTTCGTCACTACGCCAGTACGCCCCAAATCCGCAGTAATGCTAATTAGAACATCGCCCTCCTTGACTTTCGTCCTATCAGCCTCCTTACTTTTTGGCGCGTCAACGCACTGGATATCCTTAACGGAAATTGAACAGTTCTTGACATTTTTAATAGTTATGAACCAATCGCCGTCTTCGGTATAGTATTTTGCCCATCCGCGAGAACCGGAGGTCATAAACCCAATTAATTCACCCAGCTTTCGAACCGGCAAGCTCTTGGAGTTATAAACAGTGTCTCCAAACATCTCGAAAAACCGCGACTTGACCAGGTCATCAAGAACCGCAAGTTGCATGTTGAGAATTCCGATAGCCCCCTCGACTTGACGGAATCGTTCGACAATCAGTGCCTGCTGGTCCATCGAAGGAAGAAGGACGGTCCGTTCACCGTAATCCCTAAAGTAGATATGAGGAATCGTAGAACCCGTGAAGCCCGATCCGAGGTTCATGCTCCTGACGAGATGCAGCAGATACCCGGGCATCACCGAGTCGCGAGGCACCAAGGCCTGCATCGTGCCCAACACCGACGTCTTCGCATCGCAAAGCCTCACACGACCGACACCTGCTCCGTCCTTGATAACGGCGACATATTGCTTATCGATTTGATACTCGTTAAGCGTTCCGGCAATTCCGGCCGCTCCATACACAGGGAAGAGGCCTTCGGCCAAAAGGTCCCTCTGTCTGAGCGACGATGATTCCTTGATGCAAATCTCTTTGAGCTTTACGGCCTTGACGCCAGGTCGGGACTGCTCGCTCATCGCGAACCACCGCCAAGCATCTTGTTGAGCTCTTCCAGACCTTCGGCAATCTGCTTGTTGAGGTCGGCGAGTTCGGCCAGGATCTGCTCCGTGGGCGGATACTCGATGCGCTCGTAAACCGTTTCCGTGTACTTGTTGAAGCTGAAGTCGTAGTCGTTTTCCGCAAGCTCCTCACGGGTGACCAGGAAGCTCTTCTCCGTGCGGGCGCGTTCCTCTTCGCCGGCAAGGTTCGCCCAACGCGCGAGGATGTCGGGAATGTCGTCGTGCTTTTCGTCGGGGTCTCGCTTGTCATCCAGCGTGAAGCCGTCGCCTTCCATGTTGTACAGCCACACCTTGTCGGTGCCGCCCGCATCGGTCTTGGTGAACACCAGAATGGCGGTGCTCACGCCGGAATAGGGCTTGAACACGCCGCTGGGCATGTAGATGACGGCCTCAAGCTTCTGGTTTTCCACCAGTTCGCGGCGCAGCTGCGTGTAGGCCTTTGAGTTGGTACGGAACAGCACGCCGTTGGGAACGATGCACGCACAGCGGCCGCCGCGCTTGAGCATGCGCAGGAACAACGACACGAACAGAAGCTCGGTCTGCTTGGAGTCCACGATGGCCTTCAAGTCCGGGTTGATATCCTCCACGTCCACAGACCCCGTGAACGGCGGATTCGCCAAAATCAGGTCGAACTTGTCTTTGACGACGTTGTTTTTGCTCAGGCTGTCCATGTAACGCACATCGGACATTTCGGCCCCGTGAAGCATCAGGTTCATGGCGCTGATGCGCAACATGGTCTGGTCCATTTCGAAGCCGGTGAACTGAGGCGTTCCGCTTTCGCCGGAATAGCACGCCCAGTCTTCCGAGGTCATTTCCTTCTCGTAGGTTTCGCGGATGTACTCCGCAGCGGAGATCAGGAAGCCCGCCGTGCCGCACGCGGGATCGCAGATGAGCTGTTGCGGCTTGGGATCCAGCAGCTTCACCATCATGGCGCGGATATGCTTGGGCGTGCGGAACTGCCCGTTGGTACCCGCGGTCGAAAGCTTGCTCAGCATGTATTCGTACAGATCGCCCAGGTCATCGGTGCGCTGGATGTAGCTCTCAAACAGCTCGTCGATACCCGTGACGGCCTTTTCCAGCGTCTTCGCAGACGGAATGCCGAAGGTGGCGGACTCCATGCTCTTGCTGAATGATGTTCCATCGCCCACGGTTTTGATGAACGGGAAGGCGAATTCGCTCACCACTTTATGCATCTGGGTGGCAGGCAGATCTTTGAAGCGGCTCCAGCGCAGCTGGTCGCCCGCGATCTCAATCCCCGCCGCGTTGGTGCAGCGTTCGGGGAAGATGTGATTCTGCTTCTCCCCTGCGAGCGTTTCCATCTGCTCGATTTCATATTCCTTCTCATCGAGCGAGCGCATGAACATGAGATAGGTGAGCTGGCTGATAACCTCGATAGGGTTGGTGATGCCGCCTTCCCACATCTTCTGCCAGACGTCGTCAATCTTGGTTTTGGTTTCGCCGGTGATCATATGGATAACCTTCCTTCGGGTTTGTCAGTCGAATACGGTTTTGCTGAATTCAGCCTCAAGCAGCTTGTCGCTCTTCTCCATGAGCAGCAGGCACTGCGCTTTGCGTTTCTGCGTGTTCTCGAACAGGGCGGCGAGCCTGACCTGTTGGGCCGCTGACACAATGGGAATCTCCAGAGCGGCCAGATCCTTCTGCTTGATGAGCTGCAAGGTCATGCCTTTGCTTAAACCTTGCAGGACCGAGCGGATCTGCGGCTGGTTCAGGTACGCGGCCAGATAGCGCATGTCCAGGCCGGATCCCGGCTTCGCGCGGACCATCAAGGCAAACGATGCCACCAGAATGCCTTCATGGGTTTCATCCACATACACGCAATCGTAGGGCGTGGAGGCCTTGACTATGACGTCGCCCTCCCTGGTGAAAAGATCATCTTTGACCTTGGAGATGGTCTCGCAGGCCACCTCCCCATCCACGATCCGCCCGCCATCCATGGAGCGAGGGGTAAGAACCTTCGCCTGAGTCCCAGCCTCGCCTTCAGCGAGCTTCTTCGCCCTGCTCATAGGCGCGCCAGTCATCACCGTGCACAGGTCGCCGAGCTTTAGTGATTCATGTGCCACACAGCGCCCCCTTCCGATTTTTCACCGCGCCGTTGCGGCACAGATACAGTATGTTCCAATTGCTAGGAACATAATGGAATGCCGATCGCTTTGAGTCAACGGGTAATTTGTTCCAATTGTTATGAACATTCTACCATCTCTCCCGGCAGACGCGTCAATCCGAACGGGTAGTTGCCAATCGACCGCAGAAATCATTATTTCTTGCCGATATCGACAAGATAATCGAGGTTTACCACAATGCCCTTGTCGGAATTTTGCCGTTAAGGAGGCGGGGCTCTACGAGAAGAGGCTGATAAGCGCCTTCGATCTATCTTCCTGAGATGCTGAAAACCATTGAGAGGGTGTCGCAATCAACCTTCAAGGAGATTGCAGAAAAGTACGCTGGAATGAACGTAGCTCATTCGCGACACCGAGATGCAAGCAGCCTGTGCGTTATAAAAAGCCATACAGGCAGCGAGAAGCCCTCCCATACTGGAAGGGCTTCTCACGTTGGCGGCTGATGAAGAACACCGTATTCCGCTCATTCAAATCTTCGCGCTGGAAGAACAGAGGCACCGTTGCACCAGCGGAAACGCGGAGAGGAGCCGCCATGACCTATAGAGCCATCGCGTCGCACGACACGCATAGGGACAGCGAGGGAGGGGAAGACGGGCGACGGCGGCTCAGTAAAGACGATCCCGAAGCACGCTGACGCCTCCTGCATGAGGACAGTAGGGCGTCAGCGGCGAAGACAACCTCAGCCGAACGGCAGGATAGGCGGCTTCTTTTCCGTGAGACCACGCTTGGTGGCTTCTTCCCGCAAAGCAGTCCATGTTCCAATATGGTCAATCTCGAGAGCAGGGCAAACCTCGTCGCATTTTCCGCACATGATGCAATTCCACAAGCCTTCCTGCACAGCCTGGCTCACACGGTCGCCCGTATCGTACGGATCGAAGTGACGCAAGCCAATCGCTATCATTCCCGCAGGCCCAATGTAGGTATTGGCGCTTTCAGCCAGATGAACGGCCGGGCACATGGACTGGCACGCACCACAGCGAGCGCACCACTCAAGCGGATCAAGCTTCAAGAAAGTATCGTAATCTACAGGTGTCCGCATGTCGGCATCGGTGATGTCGGTAGCACGGCTGCGCAGCTCGATTTCCGATATCCTGTCATGGAACTCAGTTTTATCGACAACCAGATCCTTGACGACCCTGAAGCCGGCGAGAGGCTCGATCAGGACGTCTTCGTCCTCGAGAACGGTAGTGCATGCAGTGCCGGCTTCTCCGTTGATCATCATCGCGCAGCGGCCGCACACCCTTCCTCGGCACGAATAATCAAAAGCTATGGGCTCTTGAGTTTCATGAATCGTCATCAGGGCCTTCAAGGCCGTGAGGTGCTCCGACCATTCGATTTCATAGTCTTTATA
>CAUWJA010000136.1:0-4526 GCA_963558905.1 uncultured Eggerthellaceae bacterium | reverse complement strand
CGCTCAACGACATGATGCCCATGGCATGACCCATGGCCACCGTAACCGTACCGTCAGCCGGGGCATACACTACATCCTCCTCGGGCCACACGGCACAGCCGCGGCCAAGAATCTCCCCGCCAAAAACCGGATCGGGGACCTCGGTCATTGCAATGACCTTGCCGGATACCGGTGCGCACACCACGTCCGCAGAGGCCTTTGCATCAACCGACGCCGGCACCGAGGGCTCAGACGAAACCGCGTCCGCACCCTTCTTCTTGAACATATCGAACAGACCCATGGGTCCTCCTAACGCACGATGAAAAGGACCCATGTCCCCATCATCTTGAGATTAGCAAATCCAAAACCGACAACGCGCAATCGTCTACGCCAAGTCCTCGCCGTTGCTCTCGATAACCTTCTTGTACCAGTAAAAGCTGTCCTTCTTGGAACGGGCGAACGTGCCGTTGCCCTCGTCATCGCGGTCCACGTAAATGAAGCCGTAGCGCTTGCGCATCTCACCGGTGCCGGCGCTGATGAGGTCGATGCAACCCCAAGTGGTATAACCAATCAGGTCGACGCCCTCATCGATTGCCTTTCCCATCTCCTCGATATGCGCGCGGAGGTAATCGATGCGATAGGGATCGTGGATGGAGCCGTCCTCCTCGACCGTATCGTATGCTCCCAGGCCGTTTTCAACCACCATCAGAGGCTTCTCGTAGCGGTCATAGACCATCTCGAGGTAATAGCGCAGGCCCGTGGCATCGAGCGCCCAGCCCCAGTCGGAATATGCAAGATAGGGGTTCTTGGCCCCGAAGCTCATGTTGCCGCCAGCCGTCTCGGATACCTCGTGCGTGGTGTCGCAGGTGCTCATGTAATAGCTGAAGGTATAGAAGTCCACCGCGCCCTCGGCGAGCGTCCGGGCATCCTCGGGCTCCATCTCCAGCTTGACGTTGTGCTCACCCCACAGCCGCTGGGCGAATACCGGGTACTTGCCCTTGGCCTGCACGTCGCCGCAGTAGAACACGCAGCGCTCCATGGTGCGCTGGCACAACAGGACATCGGCCGGATCGCAGGTGAGCGGATAATGGGGAACGCCGCAGATCATGCATCCCACGCGGTAGTCGGCATCGATCTCGTGCGCCATCTTGACGGCGCGCGCGCTCGCCAGGAACTGATGATGCAGATGCTGGTAGGCTCGCTGATAATCGGCATCGGACGCCGGTCCGTTCGCACCGAGGAACGCCACGGTGTTGTTGATCTCGTTGATGGTGAGCCAGTTTTTCACAAGCCCCTTGTACTCGGTGAGGATCGTGCGCACATAGCGGTCCCAGTGCGGCAAGATGGCGCGGTTGGACCAACCGCCCAGCTCCTCGACAAGATACAGAGGCGTGTCGAAGTGCCACATAGTCACCAGCGGCTCGATGCCGTACTTCTTGAGCTCGAGGAACACGTTGCGGTAAAAATCCAAACCGGCCCGATTGGGCTCCTCCTCGATACCTTTAGGGAAGATACGGCTCCAGGAGATAGACATGCGGTACTGCTTGAAGCCCATCTCGGCGAACAGCGCGATATCCTCCTTGTAATGATGATAGGAATCGATGGCGTCGTGGTTGGGATACCAATAGCCATCGAGCACCTCGCGTTTTGCGCCCTCGGGCACGCCCTGCCACTTGGGGCGGGCACCGCAGGTGCCATCGGGCATACGATAGGTCACCATGCGTGGAGCCTTCACGCTACCGCCGGTGATCACATCGCTCTCCGCCGGACCGCGACCGTCGACATCCCATGCTCCCTCGCACTGGTTTGCGGCCGTGGCGCCGCCCCACAAAAACCCTTTGGGAAAAGACATGCTGCATCCTTTCTTGTTGCTCGACTAAAAAGAACGGGCGCTACGACCTCGCGCAGCGCCCGGAATACCCGGAAAGGCCTACTCGGCAGCCTTCTCTTCCTTGTACAGCACAAGGGTGAGAACGAAAGCGGCCACCATAGCGATAACCATACCGATGAGCATGTGGACCACGTTCATGGGGTTGGCGGCGTCGATATACGTGGCGAAGCCGGTCCAGGCGGTGCCGCCCGGGGTGAAGCAGTGCACCTTGGTGAGGCCGTAGTACAGGCCGCCCAGGCCGCCTGCGATTATGACGGCGATCAGCGGCTTCTTGAGCTTGAGCGTGACGCCGTACAGGGCGGGCTCGGTCACGCCGAACAGAGCGGTGGTACCGGCGGAAACGGCAAGCTCACGCATCTCGGCGTTCTTGGTCTTAAGGGCGACCGCAAGCGAGGCCATGCCCTGGGCCATGTTGGAGGGCAGCATACCGATCGCGATGGTCTGGTAACCTGCGGTTGCCAGCTGAGCGAACAGCGCGGGGCAGAAGCTGGAGTGCATACCGGTCATGACCAGCAGCGGAGAGATGGCACCGAAGATCGTGGGGATGAGCCAGGGGGCAACGCCCTCGATGGACATGATGCCGCCGGCGAGCGCGTTGCCCACGATGGTGCCGATGGGGCCGAGCACGCACAAGGTGAACGGCGTCATGATCAGCAGGGTCAGCAGCGGGACGAAGACCAGGCGAACCGGCTTGGGAACCACACGGTTGACAAGACGCTCAACATAGGACTGCAGCCAGACGACCAGGATGATCGGGATGACGGAGTTGGCATAGTTTGCGAGCGTTACCGGGAGGCCCAGGAAGTGCACGGGCTCGCCGGCTGCCGTCAACGCCGCGAGCTGCGGGTGTAGCAGGACGCCGCCGAGCACCACCGAGAGCATGGGGCTGCACTTGAACTTGTTGGCCGCGTTGAAGGCCAGGATCATGGGCAGGAAATAAAACGCGCTGTCCGCGACGAATGCCAGGATGTAGTAGGTCTGGGAGTCGGTGGACAGGACTCCGGCGAACGTGAGCAGGGACAGCAGTGCCTTCATGAGACCGCAGCCGGCGATGGCCGGGATGGCGGGGACGAAGATGCCGGTGATGATATCGAAGATGGCCGAAATATTGAACTTCTTATTCTTCGGCTCTTCGGTGGTCGCGCCGATATCCACGGGACCGAGCTTGGCCACGACGGCCTCGTGGGCCTCGTTGACCGTGTTGCCTATAACGACCTGATACTGGTCGCCCGACCACAGGGAGTTGATAACGCCCTTGAGGCTGTCGATGGCATCCTTGTTTACCAGGCCCTTATCCTTAAGGGAGAAGCGTAAGCGGGTTACGCAGTGAGTGTGGAAGCTGATGTTATCCTTGCCGCCGAGCTGCTCGATGAGAGCGCTGGCGAGCTCGTCGTAGTTGACCTGTGCAGCCATGCTACTTGCCTTTCGTTCGAATCCTTCAGGGCTAGCCGCGGTTGCCGCCCTTGATGCAGATCCTACTTACATGCACGACCAGATACAGTTTCTCATCGTCATCCAGAGCCACGTTCCAGGCATCCTCGATATGGCGCGCGATGCGCTCCACACAGGCTATGCCCTCGGGAAAGTGCTCGAACAGATCCCTGTAGCTGCTAATCCCCTCGGCATGGAGCACCTCGCCGCGATGGATGCGCGCAAAGAGGTAATGGAGATGCGTGGCGTAGCGCGAAAACGCGAACGAATTGCGATCGACCGTAAGCCCGAACGCGTCCTCCACGATCTCGGTGATCTCCTCGAGCATCTCCTCGTCACCCTGCGAACGCGCGGCATCCTGCTCCGAAACGCTCTCCTGTCGAGCGTTGACCAGGTTCATGGCAATGCCGGCCGCCTCATCATCGCCAAGGTTCACCAGGAATGTCTTGCGGATGCGACGCACGAGACGCCTGCCGACACGGTACTCCTCGGGATAGTTGTGCTGCACGTCATACGTGAGGGGCATGCATACCTGCAGATGCTCCCGTGCGCGCTTGATGGCAAACGCTATGTGGTCTGCCAGCAGAAACGCCATATTGGGACTCAACGCATAGGAAAGCTCTTCGCGAATCTCGTCCGCTTCTCGAGCTGCAAACAGCAGGATGTCCTGCGGGATATCCTTGATGCCGTCGAGCTCGCGCGCATCGATGCTGTAATAAGTGTGGGTCACCAACGACAGCGGGACATCGTGCGGCATCTTGCCGAACCCGATGCCCTTGCCCATGGCAACGCATTCCTTGCCAGAGCTATCGATGCATATTGCGATGTTATTGTTGATGCTGCGAATGGCCTGCATACCGGCCTCCTCTCATAACGTGAATGCATGATATACCCATACGTACGCTAGGGATTTCATGCAAATGTAAGCAGGAGCTCGGTGTAGGCCCAAAAGAGGTAACCTCTCGAACTTACGCTATTGTAGCTGGGGCAAGCCCATGTCACAATAAGCTGCCGATCAAATCGGCAAACGGTCGAGATTTGACGGCAAACGCGTGAGGGCCCTCACGAGTCCCCGTTCGTCCTTTTGCGCCATCGACACTCTCTTGAAAACATCCGCAGCCTCATAAACGCCGCCACTCCGCCGGCAACCTTTACAGATACCGCTACGCACTGCGGAGCCATTTCGTCAAAAAACTGAAGTGCGTCTCCGAAAGAACGATGGAGA
>CAUWJA010000135.1:0-4537 GCA_963558905.1 uncultured Eggerthellaceae bacterium | reverse complement strand
GAAAATAAAGCAGGCGCCGGGGTGCCGACGCCTGCTTGGACGCAACCGTTTGGATGCAACGGGGCTACACGCCGAGAGGTGCGCGGATCGCTACTCGGTGAAGTAGCCGACACCGCCTTCGATGATGGGCTGGAACGTATTGCCCGGCACGTTCTTGTACAGACCGGCGCCGTTGCGCTCCGAATGACCCATCTTGCCGAACACACGGCCATCGGGGCTGGTGATGCCCTCGATTGCAAGCACCGACCCGTTCGGGTTCACGCCCCAATCCATGGAAGGCACGCCGGCCTCGCTAACGTACTGCGTGGCAATCTGACCGGCGGCCTGCATCTGAGCCAGCACCTCGGGGCTTGCCACGAAACGACCTTCGCCATGGCTGATGGCCACAGTATGGATGTCGCCGACTTCGCAACGGGACAGCCAAGGCGACAGATTCGACGCAACACGCGTGCGCACCAGACGGCTCTGATGGCGACCGATGGTGTTGAACGTCAACGTCGGGCAGTCCGCGTCCATCGGACGGATGTCGCCATAGGGCACAAGACCCAGCTTGACCAGAGCCTGGAAACCGTTGCAGATGCCAAGCATCAAGCCGTCGCGGTTCTGCAGAAGGTCGCGAACAGCCTCAGTAACGGCAGGAGAGCGGAAGAACGCCGTGATGAACTTCGCGGATCCATCAGGTTCGTCGCCGCCCGAGAAACCACCGGGAAGCATGACGATCTGGCTTTCGCGGATGGCCTTGACCAGCATCTCGGTGCTCTCGGCAACCGCCGCGGGCGAAAGATTGTTGATGACCAGCGTATGGGCCTCGGCACCGGCGCGCTCGAAAGCATGGGCGGTATCGAACTCGCAGTTGGTTCCAGGGAATACGGGGATGATGACGCGGGGGCGGGCGATGGTTCCGCAGTAGGTGAGCGGCGTGGACGAAGTATGGGAGATGGCTTCAACCTCTTCGCCGGCACGACGGTACGGGAAGACGGGCTCCAGCGCACCCTCCCAGATCTCCTGCATCTCAGCCAGGTCGACGGAATCTTCGACCTCGTCATCGTCGCAGATGGAGAGGCGGTAATCAGCCACCGTGCGGCCCATGACCACAGCGGTTGCGTTTTCAAGCTCAGGGATTTCGGCGCCGTCGGCCAGCTCAACGATGAAGCTGCCATACGCGTACTCGAACAGGTCCTCGGCCTCATCGATGCAGTCTTCATCCAGCTCAAGGCCGATGCGGTTGCCGACGCACATCTTGAACAGGCACTCCGCCATACCGCCGAATCCGGGGGTGGAAACAGCCAGCGCGTCGCCCTTGCAGATGAGCGCCTCCACAGCGTCAAGAGCCTCGATCAGACCCTCTTTGTCGGGCACGATGCCGTCGATTTCGTAATCGGGCTCGATGAGCAGCACGCGATGGCCGGCACCCTTGAATTCAGGACTGGTCACACGGTCGACCTTGCCGACTGCGGTGGCGAAACTCACCAGCGTGGGAGGCACATCCAGCTTCTCGAAGCTGCCGGACATGGAGTCCTTGCCGCCGATGGCACCGACGCCCAGGTCGATCTGGGCCATCAAAGCGCCCAGCACGGCGGCGACGGGCTTGCCCCAACGCTCGGGCTCATCGCGGAGCTTCTCGAAATACTCCTGGAACGTGAGATATGCGTTCGCACGGCTGAAGCCGGACGCGACAAGCTTGGCCACGGACTCAACGACGGCCACATAGGAACCGGTGAACTGGTTCGCCTCGGTCAGATACGGGTTGAAACCCCAGGCCAAACCGGAGCAGGTAGTGGTCTCGCCGTCAACGGGCAGCTTGGCGGCCATGGCAAGGGCGGGCGTGAGCTGATACTTGCCGCCGAAAGGCATGAGGACCGTCGCCGAACCGATGGTGGAGTCGAAGCGCTCAGTCAAGCCCTTGTTGCTGCAGACGTTGACGTCGGAGAGCAGCACGCGGAATCCATCGGCCAAAGACTTGCAATCATCTCCGGGAACCTCGGGATCAGCCTCGACGCGGGCATGGACAAGGTCGAGCAGGCGCCCGATGGTTTTCTCGGCAAGAGGATTCTTGAATTCGACATCGCGCTTTCCCTGTTCGAGGACGCGAACCTTCTGATGCTTGGGGGCGCCGTTGGATGCCAGGAACTCGCGGCTCACGTCGACAATGGTTTCGCCGTTCCAGACCATGCGCACGCGCGCCTCTTCGGTGACGGTGGCGATGGCGGTCGCTTCCAGATTCTCCTCATGGGCAAGGGCGATGAACTTCTCGGCATCTTCAGGTGCCAGGGCCACGGCCATGCGCTCCTGGCTTTCAGAGATGGCCAGCTCGGTGCCGTCGAGGCCGTCGTATTTCTTGGGAACCTTGTTCAAGTCGATGAACAGGCCGTCTGCAAGCTCGCCGATGGCAACCGAAACGCCGCCCGCACCGAAGTCGTTGCAGCGCTTGATCATCTGACAGGCATCCTTGCGGCGGAAAAGGCGCTGGATCTTGCGCTCCACAGGCGCGTTGCCCTTCTGAACCTCCGCGCCGCAGCTCTCCAGCGACTCCATGTTGTGGGCCTTCGAAGAACCGGTTGCACCGCCGATGCCGTCACGGCCGGTGCGTCCGCCCAAAAGCACCACGACATCGCCGGGAGCCGGGGTTTCGCGACGCACATGGTCGGCGGGCGTGGCACCCACGACAGCGCCGATCTCCATGCGCTTGGCAGCATAGCCGGGGTGATACAGCTCGTTGACCTGGCCCGTCGCAAGGCCGATCTGGTTGCCGTATGACGAATAACCCGCTGCGGCAGTAGTTACCAGCTTGCGCTGGGGAAGCTTGCCGGGAAGCGTTTCGCTCACGGGAACCAAAGGATCGGCGGCACCCGTGACGCGCATGGCCTGGTAGACGTAGCTGCGGCCGGACAAAGGATCGCGGATCGCGCCGCCCACGCAGGTGGCAGCGCCGCCGAAGGGCTCGATTTCCGTAGGATGGTTGTGGGTCTCATTCTTGAACAGGTACAGCCAGTCCTGTTCTTCGCCATCCACGTCGCACTTGATCTTCACGGTGCAGGCGTTGATTTCCTCGGACTCATCGAGGTTGGTCAGAATGCCGTGGGCCTTGAGCCACTTCGCACCGATGGTACCCATATCCATCAGGCAGATGGGTTTTTCATCACGGCCGAGCTCGTGACGCATGGCCAGATACTGCTCGAATGCAGCGCGCACGGCCTCATCGTCGATCTCGATGTCGTCGAGCACAGTGCCGAAGGTGGTGTGGCGGCAATGATCGGACCAGTAGGTGTCGATCATCTTGATCTCGGTGATGGTGGGGTTGCGCTTTTCGCCGGCGAAATACTGCTGGCAGAACTTGATGTCGGCCAGGTCCATGGCAAGGCCGCGGTCGGCGATGAACTGCGCCAGGCCAGCCTCATCGAGCTCGAGGAACCCTTCGACCGTTTCGACCATCTCAGGCACGGGTTGAACCATGGTCAACGTATCGCGCTGCTCAAGCGCCGCTTCGCGAGCCTCGATGGGATTGATGACGTAGTGCTTGATGGCGTCCACATCGTCGGCGGACAGAGCACCGGAGAGAACGTACACCTTGGCGCTGCGGACCTCGGGGCGCTCGCCCTGGCTGATGAGCTGGATACACTCGCTCGCAGAGTCGGCGCGCTGGTCGAACTGTCCGGGGAGGAATTCCACGGCGAAGACGGCAGGAGAAGGCTGCTCGGGGTCGAGCGCGGCCTCAACCTCGGGAAGCGTCTCAACAGCGGTGTCGGTCTGAGGCTCGCTGAACACCGTGGGAACGCACTGCGCGAAAAGCTCATCGCTGATGCCCTCCACGTCATAACGGTTGATCAGTCGCAGACCTTCCAGTCCCTCAATGCCCAGAATGCTTTGCAGCTCATGCAGCAGCTGCTTCGCCTCAACATCGAAGCCCGGCTTCTTTTCAACGTAGATTCGAGAAACCATAGGTTCCTTCCCGCCTTCCTCGGAATGCTTTGCAGACAAGCGCAAAGGCCGCGCATGCGATACGCGCGCCTCGCGAGCATACTTGTCCATATGATAAAGCCTTAGCTTTGCACTTGCGCGAGCATTCTGCGGAAGAGCAGGAAACATGCAGAGCAGGCGAAGCGAAGGGACGAAAACGGAAGGCGAATAGGAAGGGCGGGGAGGCGTCGTGCTCTGCAGTCCTCGCTTCGCCGCGGAACTCGCGCGCACTTTTGCGCCTCTCTTACGGCCCTTCTCAGTCACTTTCGGATGCAAAGGATTGCCCGCCACGTAGCCATAACGCCCTTACGGCCCAAGAACGAAACAGAAAAGACAGCAATCTCATTTGACCGAGATTTCGTGCGAATCCACAATCACCCCGAAGAAAGGATCGGCATGATCGCAAACGCCACTGAGCTTATCGACCAACTCCGAGCATTGCCTGCAGAAACAGAGCATGTAGAATTCACCGAAACCTCCTATTGAGGTCTTCCTGCTGCAGTCCTCAAAATCTTCCCCGCCCTGCACCACCCCGTCACATTCAATGACCTCGCCTACATCAGGACCGATTCCAGCACGT
>CAUWJA010000134.1:0-4563 GCA_963558905.1 uncultured Eggerthellaceae bacterium | reverse complement strand
TTGCTCGCGACATCAACCGTAAGGACTGCATGGAGCTTCTGCTCACCGGCAAGAAGATCAAGGCTCCCGAAGCCAAGGCGCTCGGCCTGATCAACTACGTCGTACCCGCCGAGGAAGTCATGGATAAGGCCATCGAACTGGCCGAGCAGTGCCTCAAGAACGCTCCCCTCGCCCTCAAGTGGACCAAGTACATCGTCCATGCCGCATCCCAGATGTCCGAGGAAGACGCGATGCGCTACAGCGACGCCGCATACCGCTTCCTGGAGAAGACCGCTGACGGCATCGAAGGCCCCGCTGCCTTCGTTGAGAAGCGCGAGCCGCACTGGCAGGGCAAGTAAGCGATCTGCCGCACCTTTCCGCTCCGTTGCCGGCTTCGTCCCCAACGGGGCGGTTGTTCGAGAAGGGAAAACGCCCCATGGCGAACGGAGGGGTTCGCGCCATGGGGCGTTTTGCATTTCCGGATTGCAAAACCGAAGCGAAACGCGTCAGATGAGGTTCCATGCTCCATTGACGGCATACCGGTAGACCCCATCATCGTCGACGACGCGCATGAGGTCGCCCGCTGCGACAAGATGCTGAAGCAGGACGAATGTCTCGAGCAGCGCATAGTACCTCAGCGTCGCATCGGCCGCATACCACGACTCAGCGCTTCGGCGCCCGTTGACGATTCGAGCGATCTGCTGACCGTTGGCGAACGGAGCCTCGATTACAGCCGCGGACACACGTTCGAGCTTAACGGCCTTCTTGCGCATGCCGGCATGGATGGCCTCATGAAAAGCGCATTCGGAAGGCTCGGATGCACCCCGGGCATTCAGCGCCTCTTGAAGCGGTTGCGAGCGAAATGCCTCAGGGCCGCCAAGAACCTCCCCGTGACCGGGCAGCGCATACGAGACAGGGACCGAAAGCAACCTGCCGAGCGTATCGAAATACGTCCGCAGCGCATCTTCACAGCCGGGCTGGCTGTCAAGCGACGGAGCCGATCGCTTGAGCACGGCGTCACCGGAAAACAGCAAACCCGACTCGCGGCAAAAGAGCGACAGATGATCGGCCGTGTGGCCGGGAGTGGCCAGAACCTCAAACGTCAGCGAACCGACCGCGAACACGTCCCCGTCTTCTGCAAACACCATATTCAGGCTCCGGAGATCGAGCACAGCTGATTCGGAATTCACGGCTGCATACGAACATGCCTCATCCATTGAAGCACCCATGGCCAGCATCCTGCGGATGAATAGCCTCTGCAGATCGCCCGCGTGCAAACTCCGGGATTCATACGCAGTACGACTCACCATCAGAACCGTTGAATATCCCAGCACATCGGTCATGAGCCCCGCATGGTCGAAATGGGCATGGGTCAGAAACGCCGTAGCCTTCCTATGGTCGAAGCCGACGACACGCATCGATTCGGCAAGCCGACGCCTATTGGCCATACCGGCAGCACCAGAATCGACCATCAACCATTCCGATCCCGATCTCACCAGATAGCAGTTCGACACTCCCGCACCGATGTTGGTGAATGGAAGCCGTATACGATAGATTTCAGGATCGGCGAATATCCGCTCGCAGCAATCGGTGACACGCACGGGCACAACCCAGCCCTTCCTTTCGCCATCGGAAAGCCACGCGCACCCTCATGGAGGCGAGGATGCGCGTGGCGAAGACATGAGGGCTTCAGCGACGTTTGGAACGCACGGCAGGCACCCCTTCGATCGCACTTGATTCAGCAAGGGAAAGACCCTTGGTCTCAGGGGCGAGGAAGAACGAGATGACCAGCCCGAAGATGACCAGTCCTGCGGCGATCATCATAGTGGGTCCGATTCCGAAGGACGCCAGAAAAATCGGTGTCCCGTAAGTGGCTATGATGGTGCCGATACGGCTGAATCCGATGGCCACACCCACCGCAGACGCCCGAACCTCAGTCGGGAACAGCTCATTGGGATACAGCCATTGCAAGATCCCCGGGCCGCCGCTGAAAAACGCGTACAGTCCGAAGGCGATGATGACGATCCAGATTGGAGCAGTGGGCCATACGCCCAATATGGTCAATCCGACAGCCATGAACGCAAGGCTGACCAGAACCAGCTTGCGGCGGCCCATGGAATTGAGCCAGAACATGGCGGGAACGGTACCGATGAGGAAGAACAGGCTTACGGCGCTTTCACCCAGAATGGCTTCATGGCCTTCACCGAGACCGAATGCGGTCATGATCTGAGGGCCGAAGGTGTAAATGGCATACATCGGAACAACCTGGCACAGGATGAACATGCCCAAAAACAGCATCCGCTTGAAATAGCCCGACTTGAACAATGTCTTGAACGATGTCTTCGACTCCGTATCCGCAGGCTCAAGTTCGACATCATCGCCGAAAACGCGATGGACGACCTCTTCCGCTTCCTCGGTACGGCCCTTCTGGGCGAGCCAAAGAGGTGATTCCGGAATATCATGCCGCCCGATAAGGAGGATGACGCATGGGATGACAGCGCTTCCGAGCATCCACTTCCACCCATCGGGCGCCGAATACAGGAAATACCCTACGAAGGCGGCAACCGTTGCGCCCAGATACCACGCAGCCGAGACCATGCCCATCGATATCGCGCGATGCTTTTTCGGCGTGAATTCGGCGATGAGCGACGTCGCGATGGGATAGTCCGCACCGACGAACACGCCGATGAAGAACCTCGCAGCGACAAGCTCCCATGCCGAGCTGGCGAAGACGCTCAATATCGAGAACAAGGCGATGGCGATGATATCGATGATGAACATTTTCTTGCGGCCGATGATATCGGTGAAAAAACCGCCGATGATCGTACCTACGAGAATGCCGACCATGACCGAAGCGCCGATGGCGGCGCTCTCTGCAGCAGTGAGGTTGAACATGGGAACGATCTGCGTCAGAGCGACGCCGATCAGCGAAAGGACATAACCGTCCAGAAACGATCCGCCGCTCGAAAAGAACGAGATCTTGCGGAGGAATGGCGTCATTGCAACGTCGTCGATGGTTTTCTTGGCGACTTGCTTCGTCTTCTCAGGGATTCGCTTGAAGGAATCCAACATATGCGAGGGCTTGATGACTTCGCGCATCTCGCGATATTCCCGATGCTGCCGGACATCCGGGCCGACATTGGGCAAGGGTTGGCCGGAAGCGACCGGCCCATCGGTCGAGCGATCCGCCATGGCTGCGGCGGCGTTCCCAGCCTCTGAAGCATCAACCCCAGGAGGACTGACCACTTTGGTACTCTTCTTGATTTCCGTCATAGCTCTCCCTTCTTCTGACGGACAAGCGGCGCCATCGCCGCAGAAGCCCCAGCCGCAACGCCGGGCTTCTGCGGCAGAAACAGGCGTCTTGAATCTATGCTACTCCCATTCGGCGATTCCGCTGCTCAGATACGGCTTCGTTTGCAAACCGTCAGAATCGACGACCTTGAACCTTATTTCCGTATCAGACACCTTCCACATTTCGGTGCGAAGGCGCGTGCCGGGAATCACAGGGGACGTGAAACGGCACTTGAAGCGCTTCAGGCGCTCTGGTTCGCCCGGTATCCAAGAGGAAATGACGTGCCTCATCGCAACGCCGGCAGACGAAACCCCGTGGGCGATGGGACGGGACAGCCCGGTCTGCTCGGTATATGACCAGTCTATGTGCTGCTGATGCCAATCGCCCATCATTCGGTAGACCAGCGGCCAATTGAGCCCGTAGACCTCTTCATACACCGCATCGGGATTGCGGTCGGGAATCTCGACTATGTCTTTAGGAGGCAGCTCCCCTCCCCAACCGCCGTCGTATATGCAGCAATCGTACGTATCCACCGTGCAGAGATGCGTGCCGTCAGAACTGTAGGATTTGCCCACCTGCTTGGAAAGCGACCCGCGACCTTCGCCGCGATCCCAGATGGCTTCTTGCGTGACATATGTCTCGATATGATCGGACATCTTGAACGGCGCATGGAAGCGCACGTCGATGCCGTAATGAAGCGATCCTTCGTAGTTGAAACCATAGTCCAACGTCGTGGTCATCTCTTCATTGACGGTCAGGGGAACGGCGAAAATGGGCAGGACTTTCAGATCGGGGTTTTCGGCATCTTTCTCGTTGACGTACTCCAAATCGACTTTACCGTCCCAGCCGGCACCGCATCCCAAAGCGCATATCTCAAGATCGCGGAACGTGTAATCCCGGACGAAAGGACCGAAGGTCTTTCCGACGATTTCAGTGCTGATAGCCATGAATCTCCCCTTTCTCACCCATCAGGGTTCCAGCGGCCGTACAATCCGGCCGCATCCATATACCCGTGCCATCAGTGCGCAAATGCACTATGACAAAAGCTTCTTGGCAACCTTGCCGACGCTGGTATGCGGCAGCTCATCGAGGATCTCCACAATGGTAGGCACCTTGAATTCCGCCAAATGCTGCCGGCAGAATGCAACGATTTGGTCGACGGACACATCGACACCGGCATCAGGTACCACGAATGCTTTGACGGCCTGATCGCGAATCGGATCGGGCACTCCGATGACAGCTGCCTCCTTCATGCCGGGATACCGCATCAGAACATCTTCAACCTCACTTGA
>CAUWJA010000133.1:0-4645 GCA_963558905.1 uncultured Eggerthellaceae bacterium | reverse complement strand
GAAGCAGAAGAAATACACCTCGAGAAGGGGGATATCGGGAGCATCGCCGCCCACAAGCACCCGGATGAAAGGCGATACGGCCGCCCCAATGGCTATGATGGTGCAGCCTATGATGATGTAAGCGCGCTTGAACAGGCGCATAAGGGACTTGATCGCTTCGCGGTCGCCTTTGGCCAAAGGCTCATAGAGCGCGAAAACGATGGCGCTGCCGATCCCCAAGTCGGCCAACGTGAGCACGGTGAGCACACTGGAGAACAGCGTTTCCAAACCCACGTATTCCTTCGCCAGACATGCGACGAACACGGCGCGGACCACAAATTGGGCGACGGCCAGGATCACCTGGCCGCCCCACGCAGCGAACACGTTTCGGATGGAATTCTGGGTACGCGAAGCCATGCAATGCCCCTTCCGGTGGTACGGGCCCTAGCGAGTGCGGGCCGTCCGCTTGGACTTCTTCGGAAGGTATGCGACGCCCAATACAGGCACGCCGGCGAAGCGCAGCTGCTTGAGAGCGCTTTCAAGCTGAGCACCCGACGAAGCGCCTTCCGCTATGACCAGAAGCACCGTATCGCACTCGAGCAACCGCGATGCGGAATCAGCCTGGCCGGACAGGTCTACCACGGGAGCGACCGCGATGCCATCCACCTTGGACAAAGCCTCCCTGACAGGCGCCGCTCCGTCGGCGGAGCTGGCACCGGCGACTGCGACGCTGGACAGATCGGAGCGGTCCATGAGAACCTTCACGCCCTGGGCGAGGCGCGCAAGGTCCGCGTCACCTGCAACGCTGGCAAGGACCGGCAAATCGAGCAGCCGTTCTACGTCGCGGGAAGAGCGGACGCGTCGGGAGAGGATGTCATAGGATGCGAAGGCCACGATGGAAAGGGCCAGACCGCAGAAGAGGAAGATGACGACCTTCTTCATGCTGATGCCGGAGGCGGCCTCCTCGATGAAGGAAACGTCTTCTGCGACGAAGGCATCGCTGCCCCAGTCGGCGGCCTTGGAAGACCCGCTGCTGGTCAGAGCCACCTCATCGACGACTTCGACCTTTTCGACCGGCAGCGTCTCTTCGACAGCGGAACGGGTGAGCTCAAGGGCCATCTGGCATGCCGCCTTGGCGGTTTCAGCGTCGGATGCAGTGGCATCGATGTAGACGAAGCGCGTGCTGTAATCGGTGTTCTTGGATTCGTTCACCCATGCAGGGGAAGAGACCGAGACATCTTCGCCGTACTGCTCGCGCACGGCACCGGCGACTTCACTCGACACAACCAGTCGGCGGGCGTCGGTGACCATCAGGCTTTCGTTGTAGGAATAATCGTATTCCTCCCCCGCCGCCTTATCGCCGTAACCGTAGCCGGTCAGATACAGCGTCGCTTCCGCCGTATAGCTTGCAGCGGAAGGCTCCGCATCATCGCGGACGAACGAGGACGCCACGCCGGCGCACAGACTCAACGCCGCCACGATGGCGATCGCCACCCAGTGGCGCCTGATGCTTTCGCAGATCGTTGCAAAATTGAACATGATCGAATCCTCTACTCTAATCGAACCGGACTTGATTCAAAACACCTATACGGCTCACGGGAATCCCATGCCTGTTTTCGACAACCGCCTCGCCATCGGCCGATGAGCCCGACCGCGTAACCACGGCAACCGCATCGCCTGCGACGACGCGCGGCAGACCGAAGCGGGCCGATGGGATGCAGGCAGAAACCTTCTCGGGCAGCAAACCGGCGCGCGACACATACGACAACACAGCCGAGATGCCGACGATCAGCACCATGGCGAGAAGGAAGCGCGTGGAGATGACGAACTCGATCCACTCGATGAAATACCCGCGGGGCATATGGAAGACCGATGTGGCGGCGGTGAGCGCAACCATGCCGCCGAACCATCGGCGGCCGATCATCGTGGACAGCAGGGAGAACACCGCGCCGAGGACCAGGCTTCCCACGGCGACTCCCGGCATCCCGAAATCAGCATACAGCTCGAGGATGTAGGACGACCCGTACCCTTCGCCCCCCAAATAGTTGGGGTGGGCGAAAAACGACATTGTGTGCGCATACGAGTTGCCATTGAGCGCCAGAAGGGCGCTGTTGGTGCTGCCCAGATCCGGGCAACCCAGGAATGTCTGGCCGATGAAGCCCTGGGTCACCGTGGAGATGATGCCGCCCATGGAGAAGAACCGGAATCCGAGCTCCTGGACCTGGGGATCGACATCGTAGCCATGGCCCAGGACGGTGAAGGAAACACCCTGCTTGAACAGCGCATCGAACAGAAGCGCCACGAACCCGAATCCATCGGCGGTATTGCCGGAGCGCGTGTAGTTCATCACGCCCATGGCGAAGATGCCGATGGGTGCGGCGATGCACACGACGGCGATGAGGCGCTTGGTGACCCAGCGCTCCTCGGTGTCGGTGACCGCGCGCAAGATGAAGTACATGGCGGCGAACAGGAAGATGATGACGAAATCAGAACGCGACCCGATGATGAGCATGGGGACCGTGGTCAGAACGTAGAGGGCCAGGCAGATCACCGCAGGGCGGCGGCGGGGCATGCAGGCGAGATAGGAGCACAGCGCATAGAGCATGATGGGGCTCAGCACGCCGACGATCCACGGTACATGCTCGCTCGAATCGATCAGATAGTATTCCTCATACGCCAAACCGCTCATGTACGAGAGTTTGATGAACCCCTCGTACATCGAAGCGGCGAAGCCGACCAGGAACAGCAGCAGCGAAGCCGTTCTGATGTAGCGCACGCGTTCGGAATGCTTGAGCTTGAACATCAGGTCCGAAACCGTACGGGCACCCGATGAGCCCTGCCGTCCGCACGCCTCCTCAGAGACAGCCGCCAAGGGGATGGACGCGCGCATCGCATCCCTTTCCGCAGCACGGCAGAGATTGAAATTGCACACCGCGGTGTACAGCGCCGCACCCAGGAACAGGAACACCAGCGAAACGAAGATGGAACCCAATGCGAACCATGTGCTTTCGGCCGAACCGAGGAACCAGGTCCGGTCCCGGTCGAGGGCGCCGATGACGGGCCTTGTCAGCAGGAACAGCGCAATGCCCGCATGGAGGAACAGGAAGAGGATGCGCTCTCGAAGGCGCATGCATCCGAAAAGGATGTTGGAGACGAACAGCAGGAGGGTGGCCGCCAGAGCGACATTGAGGTCGGATGCGACGCTCGCGGTGGCGAACAGCACCAGTGACAACGGAACGAGCACGCTCTGCAACGAGCCCAGCAGTTCGCGGACCACGGGCAACCGACGCCTGACCAGCCTCACGGGGGCAGCATGCCGCACGGCTGCAGCAGTCGTCGTCTGGCGCATGGCACCTCCCTTTCAATCCGCGGCGGGCGCATCTGCGCCGATATCCCTGTTCGTATCGCAGTCGATAACCAATTTACTCTAGCACACGGTTTTCATCCGAGAGGGAAACGGCACAGAACCAACAAAGGGACATCGGGCGGACATGCCGGCAGAGCGGCCATGCAGCCGGCATGCCCGCCGGACCCGCGCACCGGAAACCGACCCGAATCAACGGGCGGCGGAATCAGCCAGAGCCCGCCAGCAATCGACGATTTCAGCTTCGCCGAATCTACGCGCGGAAGAAAGCGAAGCAAGCCCCATGCGCACGCGGAGATCGGCATCGTCCATCATGGCGGATAGCGTGCGGGCGTACGCATCGACGTCGTAGCACGGTATCAGATATCCGTTCTCCCCTTCGCTGATGATGTCGGAGGGGCCGGTGTTCACATCGAAGGAGATGAGCGGAAGCCCGCACCCCATGCCCTCGAGCAGGACAAGCGGCAAACCCTCCCTGTACGACGTGAGCGTGCAGACGGCATAGCCGTCGTAGAGGTCGAACATGTTGTCCACGCGGCCCTTCAATACGAGCTGGGATCCTATGCCCGCTTCCTCGATGGCGGCATGCACGTCGAAACCGCCGTCGGTCATGACGGTCTCTCCGTAGACGTCCCACACCCAATCCGGATGCTGCGGCAGCACCTTGGCCGCAATGGCCACCAGATGGTCCACGCCCTTCTCCTTGTCCAGGCGTCCGGCCCACAGCAGCTTTTTCGAAGCCGCATCGTAGGCATGGGGCGCATCCATGATCCGGGCGGGAATGGCGTTGGGGATGCATTGCAGACGCTTACGCGGGATATGCAGCAGGCGGGCGTAGTCCTCAAGGCTGCGCTGCGTGAGCGTCACCGTATTCCTGGAGAACAGCGCGCACAGCAGCCGCACCATGCGCATCTGCTTATCATCCCATTGGTTGATAAGCGCGCCATGGTCGCAGAATATGAGGGGGATGCGCAGCGAGCGGCAGGGCGCGATCGCCATGAGCGTCTCATATGTGCCTATGCCGAAGACGACCTGGCAACCGGATTCCCTGAGCACCGCAGGCAACACGGCCTTGGCCCTCGACACCATCTCGCGGATACGGCCCGGTCCCACGTTCGCATCGAAGCAGCGGATACGGGAATCCACGGGAAAGGCAGGTTCGTCGTAATGCATGCAGCTGACGATGGAGACATCCCGCTCTGCCGCCAGCGCATTGGCCAGCGAGACGGCGACACGGACCGAACCGCCCATATTGCCCAGGTTGGGCACAAGGAAGCAAACCGAAGGGGCCATCTAGACATC
>CAUWJA010000132.1:0-4711 GCA_963558905.1 uncultured Eggerthellaceae bacterium | reverse complement strand
TCCGTTCCTTTCTAGCGACTATCGGAACGGTCCAGAAAAACGCTGCACTGCCCTTGTGTGTACACACAAGTAGGTGGATTTGACCATCGGCTGCCTCTCTGGACGATGGAATGCTGCGTTTCCCCAGGTCACCGATTTCAGCGGCGGAGGAAATGCGCTGGCAAGGTGCACAAAAGTACCCTGGTTTGACCAAAACCGGCAAAATCCCGTACATGGCGCCCGGCGTTCGCATGGCCGGCCCGCTTCCGCATCGCCTGGTGTCCCGCTGTCTGGCTGGCCGTCCGGGTTCCGCATCGATCGACCGCTTCACCGCTGCATTCCGGATGTTTGCTGCGGGGATTTCCCGCCAAGGCTGAAACGGCCTTTTTGCCGCCGCATCATTCGGCGAGCTCGCGGCGATGGAGGAAAAGCGGGATAATGCAGCGGATATGACGGTTTTGCGCTTGTGCGGGTTGGACCGCGGAGCGCTTTCGTTGCAGCATGTTGTAAGGAGTATCGAGATGGAGGAATCCGCCCAGCCTACCATTCGGCCGTATGATCCGGCAGACCTGCCGGCCATGCGGGCGATCTGGAACGAGGTCGTGCGCGACGCGAAGGCATTTCCCCAGACCGATGAGCTCTCGCTTGAGCAAGCGGAAGAGTTCTTTGCGGCTCAAAGCGCCGCGGCGGTGGCGCAAGCGGAGGGCCGTGTGCTTGGCCTGTACATCGTGCACCCGAACAATGTGGGCCGCTGCGGGCATATCGCCAACGCCAGCTATGCGGTGGCATCGGCCGCGCGCGGCATGCACCTGGGCGAGGCGCTGGTCCGCGATTCGCTGGTTCGTGCCCGCGACCTGGGATTTCGCGTGATGCAGTTCAACGCGGTCGTGGCAAGCAACGCGCCGGCCCATCATCTGTATCGCAAAATCGGCTTCACGCCGCTCGGCGTCATTCCCGGCGGTTTCCTCAACGGCGAAGGCGCATACGAGGATATCGTCCCGTACTGCTTCGATTTGACTGCGCTGTAGCCGCAGCCCGGCTCGGTTTCGCGGGGTCGCGCCCGGCTAGGTCGGACCTGATCGGATCCGGCGCATCCCGCGTATCGGCTTCGCGGGATCGGGTCCGGCGCATCCCGCGGATCGGCTTCGCGGGCTCGGGCCCGGCTCGGTCGGACCTGATCGGATCCGCCTCCAATGTTAAGTGTTTGGGTCTTCTGCATAGGCTTGCGGCCGATTCGCGCATGCGGGTCTATAATCGCCATCCGATTCTCTTCCGCACCCGTTTCCATAAGGTGCGGAAGGCATGCTCGGACTGTGAAAAGGATGGTGTTCGCCTTCGATGTCGACCAAAGAATGGCTTCCCCTGCTCGGTATCGCTGTGGCGGCGTTCGTATTCAATACCTCGGAATTCATGCCCATCGCCCTGCTGGTCGATATCTCAGCCGATTTCGGCGTCACCGAAGCTCAGGCTGGCATTCTGATCACGGCGTATGCATGGGCGGTCTGCCTGCTCTCACTGCCTCTCATGGTGTTCGCATCCAGGTTCGACTTCAGGCGCATCCTGCTTTTCCTCGTGATGCTGTTCGGCGTCTGCCAGGTGCTTTCGGCCATTGCCCCCGGATATTGGACGCTCATGGCGGCTCGCATCGGCGTGGCGTGCGCCCATGCCGTGTTCTGGTCGATCGCATCTCCGGCTGCCGTGCAGGTGGTGCGCCCGGAACATCGCTCCCTTGCGCTTTCCATCATCGTCACAGGATCGTCGGTCGCCATGATCTGCGGCCTCCCGCTCGGCCGCGTTGTGGGTCTGGCGCTCGGTTGGCGCATGACGTTCGTCTGCATCGCGATCGTGTCGTTCATGGTGCTCGCGTACCTGTTCTTCGTCTTCCCGAAGTCCTCGGCCGGCGACCGCTTCTCCGTGCGTGACCTGCCGCTCCTGTTGAAGAATCCCGTCCTTCTGGGGATCTACGCTGTCACCGCGCTCATGGCCACGGCGTACTACACGGGCTACAGCTATATCGAGCCGTTCCTGCAGCAGGTGGGCGGGTTCTCCGACGGCTCCATCACCATCGCGCTGTCCGTGTTCGGCGCGGCCGGCATCGGCGGCAGCGTGCTGTTCGCCCGTTTCTATGAAGGCGAGCGCCGGCGCCATGCGTTTCTGACCGTGGCGCTGTCGGGTATCGTCGCTTCACTTGCGCTCATGGCGCCCGTGGCCGCCTCTGCGGCGGGCGTGATGGTCATGTGCGTGCTGTGGGGCGCCTGCGCTACGGCGTTCAACGTGTCGATGCAGGCGGAAATCCTCCGGTTCTCGCCCGATGGCGGTTCCGCGGTGGCCATGTCCATCTTCTCCGGCATCTTCAACTTGGGCATCGGCGGCGGTTCGGCCATCGGCGGAGCTGTGGGTTCGGCTGCATCCGTGTACTGGGTGGGCGTTGCCGGTGCGGCGATCGGAGCCGTCGGAGTGGCGGTCTGCGCCCTGTTCCTCATCCCCGCCATGCGCCGGATGCGCAAGCGCGGATAGGCTTCGCGCGAGCCGGTGCGTATAATCGGGGAGAACAAAGACACCGAGCGCCGCCGGTTTCGGCCGCGCATCCTGAAAGGCCCGACCATGCCCTATGTGAACATCGACAATCTGTCCGATTCGCGCCTGGACGCGTACGCCCGCCTGACCGAGGCCCAGCTGCGCAACAAACTCGAGCCCGAGAAAGGCATCTTCATCGCCGAGAGCCTCAAGGTGATCGACCGGGCGCTCGCCGCTGGCATGGTTCCCGTGTCCGTTCTCATGACACCGCACTGGCTTGAAGCCGCGGCGGATACGGTTGCCCGCATCGAAGAGGCCGGGTCGGCGTCGGGGGAGGAAGTTCCCGTGTTCGTGGCGCCGGAATCCGAACTCAAGAAACTCACGGGTTTCGAGCTCACGCGCGGCATCCTGTGCGCCATGCGCCGTCCCGCGCTGCCCGAGCCCGAACAGCTGCTGCCCCGCCTGCGCAACGGCCAGGGTGCGCGCCGCATCGCCGTGTTGGAGGGCATCGTGGACCACACCAACGTGGGCGCCATCTTCCGTTCCGCTGCCGCGCTGGGCGTGGATGCGGTGCTGGTCACGCCCACGTGCTGCGATCCGCTCTACCGCCGTGCGGTCCGTGTGAGCATGGGCACCGTGTTCCAGGTCCCCTGGACGCGCATCGGCGAAACCGTGCACGATTGGCCGGGCGAAGGGCTTCGCCGTCTGCATGCAATGGGATTCGAGACTGCGGCCATGGCGCTGTCGGATGATTCCGTCTCGCTGGACGACCCGCGTCTCGCCGCGGCCGATAAGCTGGCGCTCGTCTTCGGCACCGAGGGCGACGGCCTGTCGCATCGAACCATCGAGGGTTGCACGCATACGGTGCGCATCCCCATGGCGCACGGCGTGGACAGCCTGAATGTGGCCGCCGCTTCCGCCGTGGCGTTTTGGGAGCTCTGCCGCCCGCGCTAGGCCTGGGCCTTGCCGCCTGCGCCGGGGCCCCGCTTCACGCTATGCTTCGGTGCGCTTGGCGGCTTCCCAGAGGTCGTTCTGCTCTTCGACCGTCATGTCTTCCAGTTTGCGGCCCTGCGCCCAGGCGGCACGTTCCATGGTCGCCCAGCGCGTGCGGAACTTGCGGCATGTGGCGCGCAGCGCGTTTTCGGCGTCGATGTGCTCCTTGCGCGCAACGTTGACCAGGGCGAACAGGATGTCGCCGAATTCCATCTCGGCATCATCGGTGCCGCGCGCCGTCTGGAATTCGCCGATTTCCTCACGGACTTTGTCCCAGACGTCGTCAACGGTTTCCCATTCGAAGCCGGCGGATACGGCCTTGCGGGAGATCTTCTGCGCCTGCATCAGGGCGGGCAGGCTCGAGGGCACGCCGTCCAGCAGGCCCTCGAGCGGTTCGGCGGAATCCGCTGCCTGGGCGTCGGCCGCCGCCTTCTCCTTCATCTTCACGGCGTCCCAGATGTCCAGCACTTCGCCGGCGTCGGCCGCCTTCGCCTCGCCGAAGACGTGCGGGTGGCGGCGGATCATCTTGGCGTTCACGTCTGCGCACACGTCATCGATGGTGAATTCGCCCGCGTCCGCGGCTATCTGACTCTGCAGCACTACCTGGAGCAGCACGTCGCCCAGCTCTTCGCGCAGGTGCGCTGCGTCGCTGGCCTCGATGGTGTCGACGGCCTCGTAGGCCTCTTCGATCATGTTGTGGGCGATGCTCTCGTGCGTCTGCTTGCGGTCCCAAGGGCATCCGTCGGGCGCGCGCAGTGCGGCGATGGTGGCCACGAACGCGTCGAAATCGGGGTGCTCTGCGGGGTTGGCGATGATCTCCATCGCGCTTGGGGCGGTTTCCGTTGCCGGGGTTTCGGCGGTGCTCTTCGTGTCTTCGGCCATTGCTGCTCCTGTCGCTGCCGTGCGTTGCGGATTCTGATTCCCGTATCGTATGCCGAATGGCGCACGCGGGTGCGCAGAATTGCGGCTCTTTCGGGGACCGAGTCGGTACGGCTGTGCGCTTCACGGTATATTGGCTGGGTGAAACGCAGTCCGTTAGGAGCCCCCATGTCTGAAACTCCCCATCCCGCAGTGCGGCCCACCGCCCGCGAGCCGCATGCCGCCACGCCGCACGCCATCGGCATCATGTTCGTCTGTCACGGCAACATCTGACAGTAAGGACAAACTGCCTCATAAATGAGCGGTTTGTCCTTATCTTTTGAGCCCTGTGCAACTTTTTTAC
>CAUWJA010000131.1:0-4784 GCA_963558905.1 uncultured Eggerthellaceae bacterium | reverse complement strand
CGATTCTGCCTGTTCTTCCTGGAGCACGGGCCGAAGGTGGGGGCGGTTTGCCATGAATAGGCGCGTCGCTATCATAGGCGGAGGCGCATCGGGCCTGATGGCTGCCGTCTCTGCAGCATCCGAAGGCGCCCAGGCCGTGGTGTTCGAATCCGCGGATGAATGCGGACGCACTATCCGTGCAACCGGCAACGGCCGCTGCAACCTGTCCAATGCCGACATCATGTCAAGCGACTACAACCATCCTTCGTTCGTCCAGGCGGCATTCAACATGATGACGCCGGAGGATGTGCTTATGGCATTCGCCGATATGGGCCTTTTGGCGTACGAGGAAGAGGAAGGCCGCATCTATCCCTACAGCGGCAAAGCGGCCACCGTGGTCGACATCCTGCTGACCACCGCCCGGGAAAGCGGCGTCGAGCTGCGCTGCGGCAAGCGCGTGAAGTGCGTGCAGCCCGCATCGCGCAAGGGTGGATGGACGGTTGCGTGCGAAGACGGCGACTGCGAGGTGTTCGACGCCGTAGTCGTCTCCGTGGGAGGGGCGCCTTCCAAAGGCATCGTCCCTGCCGATATCCCGTTCGTGCGCACGCGTCCCGTGTTGGCGCCCTTGCGCACCGATACCGACCCCATCGCGGGGCTGTCCGGCACGCGCGTCCGCGCCCGTCTGTACCTCGATACCGACCCGGAAGCCCTGCGCGACGCATGGCTCGACATCCAAGACGAGCAGAGCGAACCCGGCTACACCGGACCTGAAGAACGCGGTGAGATCCTGTTCCGCGATTACGGCGTATCCGGCATCGCCGCATTCGACATGTCGCGCCACGTCAAGCCGGGCGATATGGTATTCATAGATTTCCTTCCCGATATGGATCCGCAGGACAAGGTCGATTTCATCTACGGCCAGGCGCTCGACCATCCGCAGCGCACGGCGGCCCAGATCGTAGCGGGCATGCTGCCTGCCGATGTCGCTCGCGCCGTGGTGCGCGCTGCCGGCATCAATCCCGACGAGCCCATTCTGGCCGAGCAGGAGGCTGTGGTCATCGCCATGGTCTCCGAATCGTTCGGCTTGGTCACCCGCGGGGTCGAAGGCAAGCAGGCCCAGGTCACCCGCGGCGGATATGCCCTTGACGCGTTCAATCCCGCCACCATGGAATGCTTCGCCTATCCGGGTCTGCATATCGTGGGCGAAGCGCTTGATGTTGATGGGCGCTGCGGCGGCTACAACCTGCATTGGGCATGGACGAGCGGCATGCTCGCCGGCCGCGCGGCTGCGGGGGCTGCCCTGTGATCGAAGTCTCAGGCATTCGCGTAGAGCTCGATGATGCCGTTGCGCCGGGCCTTGCTCGGGAAGAGGCCATCTGCGCCAGCGCCCGCGTGCGTGCCGCCATCGCCTCTGCCGCGGGAATCTCCAAGAGATCTTTGCGGTCGGTTGACCTTGCGAAGCTCAGCGTGGACGCCCGCAGGAAAAACGACGTGCACTTCGTCGCGTCGTTTGCCGTCACCGCCGACGCCGCCTCTGAGCAGGAGGCCTGCTCGCGCACGCACAAGCCCCGCGTAGCCGTGAAGCCGAAGGAGCCCTATGCCGGCCCCGTCGTCATGCAGCTGCCCGAATCGGCTCGCGCTGTCGCAGGAGATGCCGGTCGTCCGGTTGTCGTCGGCAGCGGGCCTGCGGGCCTGTTCGCGGCGTGGTACCTGGCGCATGCCGGAGCGGCTCCTATTCTGGTGGAACGTGGCGGCGACGTTGATTCCCGTCTGGCGTCGGTCGATGCGTTCTGCGCCGGCGGGCCGCTTGACCCGGAGAGCAACATCCAGTTCGGCGAAGGCGGGGCCGGCACGTTTTCCGACGGAAAGCTGACCACGAACACCAAGAATCCGCGATGCCGCGATGTGCTGCATATCTTCGAGCAGGCGGGCGCCCCGCGTGAGATTCTCTGGCAAGCGAAGCCCCACATTGGAACCGACAAGCTGGTCGATGTGGTGCGCACGATGCGCCGCCAGATCGAGAAGGCGGGCGGAACCGTGCTGTTCAACACCCGTTTCGATGGGTTGCTGCTGAACGCGGACGGCACGTCGGTGCGCGGCGTCGAGCTTGCATCATCCAAGACGGGCGAGCGGCGGTGTGTGGCATGCACCGATGTGATCGTTGCCGCAGGGCATTCAGCTCGGGATACATTCGCCATGCTCCATGATGCGGGTGCCGCCATGGAACCCAAGCCGTTTTCCGTGGGCGTGCGCATCGAACATCTCCAGCGCGACATCGATGCGGCCCAATACGGTGCTGCGGCGGGCCATCCGGCCCTTGCTGCTGCCGACTACAAGCTGGCGGTCCATCTCCCTGATGGCCGCGGTGTCTACACGTTCTGCATGTGCCCGGGCGGCGAAGTGGTGTGCGCGGCTTCCGAAGAAGGCGGCGTGGTGGTCAACGGCATGAGCCGTTTCGCCCGCGATGGAGCCAACGCGAATGCTGCAGTGCTGGTGGGGGTGAACCCTCAGGACTTCGGCGGCGACGGCGCCCATCCGTTGGCGGGTGTCGACTTCCAGCGAAGGATCGAGCGCGCTGCGTATCGGGCCGGCGTGGCGCATGGAGGTGCGGCGTATTGCGCGCCTGCTCAGCGCGTGGGTGATTTCCTGGCAGGTCGCGCGTCGGTCCCCAATGCCGCTGCGGACTCCGACGCTGCCGGGGATTCGAGCGCCGCTGCAGCCCCCGATGCTGCCGGGGGTGCAATGGCGCCCGAGCCGAGCTACGCCCGCGGTGTTGCCTGGTGCGACCTGCGCGAAGTGCTTCCCGGATTCGTCGCCGATGCCTTGGCGCAGGCGCTGCCGCTGCTCGATCGCAGGCTGCATGGGTTCGCGTCTGCCGATGCGGTGCTTACGGGTGTGGAGACCCGTAGCTCAAGCCCTGTACGCATCATCCGCGACGGTCGCTTCCGGTCGAATATCGCAGGACTGTATCCCTGCGGGGAGGGTGCGGGCTATGCAGGGGGCATCATGTCCGCTGCTGTCGATGGCCTGCGCGTCGCCGAGGCTCTGGTTCATCTCATGGCCGACAACGTGGATTCCAAGTGAGCTTGGAATTTGACTGCAAGGTGCTTTGGCGAGATTATCCTGACATCGCCTTTGAATTGCGAGAGCCATCCGTAGAATGTCGGGCTTGCGATGATGTGCGCCTTGAACAAGGCCCGTCCGTCCGGGGTTGTGCCCGCCAGCGCTGATTCTCCGAACCTATCCACCATTGCATCCATGGCGCTATCTGTTGCGGACAGGGTTGCGCTGATGGCTTCCCCGCCGAACATGGAAAACGATCGCTCTTCGAACTGGACCGGGTCGTAGCTGGCGATGCGGTTGTTGCGGATGGCGCGTTTCTGGGACATGCTGACTTCGGCCATGCGGTCGACGCGGTAGATGAGAATGGCGTCATGGTCGGAGTTGAAGCTGATCATGTAATATAGGTCGTTGGAGTAGATCAGGCTGATGGGGGTTTCGCAATAGACCTTGCCGTTTTTGCGCGGACGCCTCGAGCCATCGACGGTGTATTCCAGGTATTTGAACTCGATTTGCCTGTGCCGCTGCAGGGCCTGGCGGATGGTGTCGATATTGCTGAGCGTGCCGCCGCGGGATGATTGCATGCGCCCTTCGACCTGCACGCTTCCTTCGAGCATCCAGCGGTAGTGCGCCGATGTCAGAAGCTGCAGCCTGCGCGCAAGATGGTCCGCCTGCTGTCGGGTGATGAACCGTGATGATTGGATGGCGTCTATGATGAGCTGGAGCTCGCTTATGTCGAAGGTTCGTGACGCGAGCCGGTATTCGGTGCTGGTGCCGACCTTCGTCTGGCGGATGTCCATGCCGAATTCCTGCAGCGCCGATATGTCACGGTAGAGTGACTTTCGTTCTGCCGAAATCCCGCGCGCTTGGAGCTTCGCGATGATGTCGGTCATGGTCAGGCCGTGCTCGGGATCGGAGTACTCGTAGAAGATGGCTGCAAGATGCAGCACCTTGAGTTTCTGGTTTTCGCTTCGTGCCATGGTTTCTCCTGATGGGGCGCCGGGTATGGGCGCATGACGATGCGGATGCCGCCAATGGTAGCGAAAGCGCTTTGCAGGTGAGTACACGAAATGGGACTTTGACATCAGCGTCCACTAATCGGTGCATGTATTTCGGTTTGAGGTTCGGATTGAGGGTCTATCAGGTCCGAGAGACGGCGTCGATGGGGCTCGGACCGCCCGGCGGGACCGGGAAGCCGTGCAGCGGGGTTCGGGCGGCCAGGCCGGACCGGGGGACCGGGTCCGTGGGGCTTGGGCGCCTTGGCGGGGCCGGGGGGTCGGGTCCGTGGGGTTCGGGGCTTCGACGGGGTGGTCTGCACGGAACGGCTTGCACGGCATTTCGCCTGTTTTGGTCAATCGACGGACTTGTGTGTACACACAAGTCGCCTTTTTGTCCATTCGGTCAGGCGCCAGGGGAGGAGATGATGCGTTTTCCCAGGTCGCGAGTTGGGATGCCGGAAGTAAGCCTAGGCAAACCTACACACAAGCGGGGTGGTTTGACCATAAACGGGAAAACCTTGTACACGCGGCGATTGCCGTGCGTCTGCCTGCCTTGATGGACGGTGTCGGACCCGGGATGATTCCTCGCGTCGGCAGACTCTGTTGGTACCGCCGAAGGAAGAACGAGGATAATGGTCGATGGCGCTCTTATCGGGCAGGGGTCTGAAGGAATCGCGGCAGAGGCGAGATTCTGGTCGAGCGCGATGCTGGATGGTTGAGATGCCGAGCGATCGAGATGCTGGTCAG
>CAUWJA010000130.1:0-4794 GCA_963558905.1 uncultured Eggerthellaceae bacterium | reverse complement strand
GATGCCTCACGGCTCAATAGCTCCGTTTGCTGCTTGTGTGCACCCAGAGAAGCTTTCTCGGATTGCCCCAGCAGCTCCTCCGCCCGATCGAAATCATGCGCCTTCGCCGCCTTCAGAGCCTCGAAAGCAAGGCTGCGCGCCTCGCCTGCCGAGGCAACAATCCCAAAAGAGATCATCATCTGTTGCTCCGTTGCGTTCAGTTCTTCGCTCATCTTTCCTCCTCTCATCTGATTCCAATTCCATTCCTATGCAAAACGCTTACGCGGTTATTGCTGAAATAGCCCCTAGGCGGGCCAAGAACACTTCTCGGCTTCGCATGCTCAGTAAGTTTTCTACTTCATGGGAGTTCACCAGGAAATCCGTGAGCGCTCCTATAAAACGCGCGGGCCCCGGACCCTGTTCACTTGAAATGGCAACCAGAATAACTACTGAGACCTCTTTGCCTCCCCAGTCAATCGGACTATCGAGCAAGCCTACCGACGCGACCGTCGTATCGCATACGGGTTCAAGAGGATGCGGCATTGCCACCGCGTTTCCGAATGCCGTAGGAACAAATTCCTCACGCCTGTCGACGAGCGAACGGATAGCGGGATCAACCCCCGCCTCGCGAACCATCGAGCCGCAAAGAACGTCAAGTGCTTCCGCTTTATTTCTCGCATCCAGGTGCTCGAAAAACAGCCCCGTGGGGACTCTCGCAGCAAAGAAATCATCGGTTCGCCTATGAGGGATATCGGCGGACAGGATATTGACAACCGACCGAACGTCGCTGTCATCCAAAAAGAAACTGACCTCTCGAACCATCACCGGCAACTTGGAACGCAGGGGAACCGTTGTAAATGCATAATCCACTTTTGTGAAGTCGAACCGTTCAACGTTTGATGCATCGCAAGTATAGATATGGTCGAGATACATTCCGAACTGTTGGCGATATCGATGTTCGAGCATGCGAGCAGAGCCATGGCCCGTTGCGCATACAATCAAGATGTTCTTACGCGCCTGTACTGTCCTTTGACGCTCGAGCGCCAAGGCAAAAGAGAGGGCAATATAACCCGTCTCATCTTCGGAGAGAGGACCTCCGTACATCTCCGCCAGCACCGTAGAGGAGTCAAGCGCCATCGCATATGCTAACGGATACCTTGAGCGGATATCCCCCAGCACGGGGTTCTCGATACGCATACCGTATCTGATCCGAACCGCCAGTGGCACGATGTGGCGCGCGAGGTTCATGCGCAGCTCCAAATCATCCCGGAGGTCATAATGATAGATATCCCATACGACGGAAAGCATCGATGTCACCGCGTCCCACACCTCGTCGGTAACGACAATCGAATCCTCTTCGAGGTTCCTCCCATCTATGCTCTCAGGAGCGGTATTCTGCTTGCCCGCAAGATGGATTGCAATATACGCGGTTTCCGCTTCCGGCAGATCTATATCAAATGCGGCCTCAACTTTTTGAGCCAAGCATCCTGCCGCCTCAAACGCTCGAGTCCTCTTAAGCCTCGCAAGCAGGTCGTCATCGAGCGGCACAAAATTGCCCTCTTTAATACGCGCTATCGCCACGGCGATGTGCACAAGCAGATTCTGGTATGTAAGCGAATTGATAGTCCAGTCACACTGCTCGAGAGATTCATCGACCAACTTGGCAATAAGATCGAGCCGCGCTGCAGGGGGGGCGTAACCGGCCCCTCCGAGTGGCTACGAATCAACGAATTCACCACGTTGTCCGCAAGGCAGATGCGACGCTTCATCTCATCCCCGCACACGCGCACGCCGTAGCAGGGCTTGCGCTCAAGATACATATCGAATCGCTCAAGATGCTTTTCAACACGCTTTAAATCGGCGGACACCGTTGGGCGCGAAACGTAGAGAAGGCCAGATAGTTCATCCACCGTCACCCATCCGGTCCTATCAAGCAGATCGTTTAGCAGAAAGGCGATACGGTCCTCGGGGGTTTCAATTCTTCGACCCATATCCCCCGCGCCATTAAGCCACTGAGAAAAAGCCACATCATCATGAATGGTCAGTTCATAGCCGCAGCGAGACGCACAGCCAATCTTAGCGATACCGCATAAACAATCATTTGCGTGCTTTATATACGTACGCACGGTACGATCGCACACATTCAAGCATTCAGCGATCTCCGTTGCAGTGATGCCCGGAGCATTCTGCACAATTTCGACAATCTGAATATCCTTCTGCGACATTGGCCTGACCTCCCTTCGATTACTAGTGTAAATTTCAACCAAATGACACTCCATCGGACATTTTTCCGCACGCACGCGGAAAGGCGCTTTACGGACTCCATATTTCTACAGGTAAATGCCTAGGGTCGGCGATACCCTGCCCTTGTTCACCCACGCCCGAACGAAAGGTTCGGATAGGCAGTCACGCGCAGCAAGCAAAAAGCCCGCCTCCGCATTGCGGAAAGCGGGCATCGTACATCCATTTGAGGGATGACTACGTCAAGTCGGAACCGTTGGACTCGATCACCTTCTTATACCAATAGAAGCTATCCTTGCGGAACCGCTTCAAGGTGCCGTTTCCATCATTGTCCTTATCGACATAGATAAAACCATAGCGCTTCTTCATTTCGCCCGTGGACGCAGACACCAGGTCTATGCAGCCCCACATGGTGTAACCCATCAAATCGACGCCATCGGCAATTGCCTCATCCATCTGCTCTATATGCTTACGCAGGTAGTCAATGCGGTAGATATCGTGAATAGAACCATCGGACTCCACAACATCATTGGCGCCGAGACCGTTTTCAACAATCATCAGCGGGATCTGATAGCGATCGTAGACCTCCTCGAGGTAATACTTGAGACCCTGAGGATCAATGGCCCAACCCCAATCGCTCTTCTCTAGATGGGGGTTACCGGCACCGCCGAAGATGTTTCCGCCCTCGGTTAGCTTTGGGTCGGTCGAGGCCGTCGAGCTCATGTAGTAGCTGAAGGAGTAGAAGTCGACGGTTCCCGCCTTGAGCGTTGCCGCGTCCTCATCGGTGACCTCCACCGTCACGCCTTCGCGCTCCCACATCGCCGGCGCCCATGCCGGGTACGCGCCACGCACCTGCACATCTCCGCAATAGAAGTTGCGCTCACGCTGACGACGCTGGGCGGCAAGAACATCATCGGGATTGCATGTATACGGATAGGTGACGTTGCCGGCAATCATGCAGCCAACCTTATTCTCTGGATTGATTTGGTGGGCAATGGTGACGCATCGCGCACTCGCCAGGAATTGGTTGTGCAGGCCGGTAAAGCGCGCCTGCGGATTATCCCAATCCGAGCCGCCCAGGCTAAGCGCCGTGTCAGTGCGACCCTCGGGCACCATACCCCCGCCCATGACCGCACCGAAACCGCCCGCAAGCATACAGTTGATCTCATTGAACGTGAGCCAGTATTTCACCAACCCCTTGTATTCGGTCATCACGGTGCGCGCATAGTTGAGGAAAAACTCGATCAGCTGCGGATTCTTCCATCCACCATAGTTCTTGGACAGGCCATATGGCAGCTCGTAGTGAGAGAGTGTCACCATAGGCTCGATACCGTTCTCGCGGCACGCCTCGAACACCTTGCGGTAAAACTCGAGACCCTCGATATTGGGCTCTGCCTCGTCTCCATTGGGGAAAATGCGACTCCAGTTGATAGACATACGATAGCATTTGAAACCCATCTCAGCGAACAACTTGATATCGTCGAGGTAGTGATGATACATATCGATGGCCTCATGGCTCGGATAATGATATCCGGGCAAAACACCATCGGTAATATGGCGCGGCTCGCTCACGGTACCGCCGGAAATGATATCCGGCACGCCGAGCCCTTTACCGCCAACGTTGTACGCTCCCTCGCACTGGTTGGCAGCAGTTGCACCGCCCCACAGAAAGTCTTTAGGAAAATGAGACATAATCGTTCCTTTCAACATAGGAGTGTGCCATACAAGCGAACCCCAATTTCAATACCCGTTTAAAGCGTTATAGACAGGCTTGTAGAACCGCCAGCCCTCGATGAGCCCAGGGCGAGCGCATGCGCTCCACAGCCCATCGCCACCAACTGACGTCGACAGCCATTCAGCGGCAGCCTCCTGCCCGTACCTTTCGAATTGCGGTAACGGCGCTGGCGGGCACCTCGCCCACATAATTAGCGACGGTGCTATCAATACCCAGAAACACAAGCTTGCCCGCATCAACTTCCACTCAATCAGAATGTGCAGACGGACCGCACGGCAGTCTCGCTGGCGGTCTCATCCCCGCCTTCGATACGGAACATAAGCTCGTCGCCGCGACGCGCATCGAGCGCCATCAGACCAATCAGATCCCCGGCATCGCATGACGAGCCGTGGCAGGCCACGGTAACCGTACTACCGCAGCGGCGTACGGCGGCTGCCAAGGCGGCTATGGGTCGCGCGTGTAGACCAGCGGACCCAACAACCCTATAGGAGAACTCCCTCATTTGAACTGCACCCTCCTTTATGAAAAACGGGATAGCGCCAGGCAGCGCCATCCCGTCAGGCAACCTGCACAGCCAGGCTATTTGCGCACAACAGCCACAACGGCATCGCCGGCGGCAACTTGAGACCCAGATTCTGCAGCCATATCGACCGACGCAAATTCCGCAGTATTGGACACGGCCAAAACAACGCAGTCCTTGTAGCCGGCCTCGGCGATGACTGCACGGTCCATTTTGAGCAGCGGCTGACCGGCTTTGACCTCATCGCCCTGCTTTGCAAAGGACTCAAAACCCTTGCCCTGTAGGTTCACGGTATCAACGCCGCAATGCACCAGAAGCT
>CAUWJA010000129.1:0-4801 GCA_963558905.1 uncultured Eggerthellaceae bacterium | reverse complement strand
AGCATGGTTTGCATCTGAATCATTGTGCAATCCTTCCGATACTAATTCACGCGGCGCGCGAACTATTTGGCCTTTTCAACGATCTCGATGAGGCGCCAGCGCTTCATCTTGGACAGAGGGCGGGTTTCCATGATACGCACGGTATCGCCCTTGCCGGCCTCATTGTTCTCGTCATGGGCATGGAACTTCTTGGTGCTGGTCATCATCTTGCCGTACACGGGGTGCGGCTTGCGTTCTTTGATCTCAACCACAATGGTCTTGTCGCCAGCCGCGCTCACAACGACGCCCTGGCGGACCTTGCGGGAATTACGCTCTTCACTCATATATCCCACCTAATCCTTATTTAGTAGCGCCGGATGCGGCGATTTCGCGAGCGCGCATCTCGGTCTGGAGACGGGCAATTTCCTTCTTGACCTGCTTCACGCGGGCGGTGTTGTCCAGCTGGCTGGTGGCCATCTGGAAACGCAGGTTGAACAGTTCGGCACGAGCCTCTTTCAGCTTGACAGTCAGGTCGTCAGCGGAAAGCTCGCGGATCTCTGCGTTCTTCATTATTCAGCTACCTCCGTTTCCTTGGAAACGATCTTGCACTTGATGGGCAGCTTGTTGATCGCAAGACGCAGAGCTTCCTTGGCGGTTGCCTCGTCGACACCGTCGATCTCGAACATGATGCGGCCCGGCTTAACGACAGCTACCCAAGCCTCGGGGTTACCCTTACCGGAACCCATTCGGGTTTCAGCAGGCTTCTGGGTGATCGGCTTGTCGGGGAAGATGGTGATCCACACCTTACCGCCACGCTTCATGTAACGGGTCATGGCGATACGAGCAGCCTCGATCTGTCGGTTGGTGATCCAAGCGGCCTGCTGTGCCTGGATACCGTAAGAACCGTGGTTCAGAGTGGTGTAGCCCTTGGCCTTGCCCTTCATGGAACCACGCTGCACCTTGCGGTGGCGTACGCGCTTAGGAGCTAGCATTAGTTCGCACCCCTTTCGTTGCGATCATTGCGACGGCCGCGGGCCGGACGCGAGCTGCCTTCCAGAGCGGGCTGGGGAATCTTGCCGCCGGGAAGAACCTCACCGTGGTAGACCCACACCTTGACACCGATGGAGCCCATGGTGGTGGCAGCGGTGGCGAAGCCGTAATCGATCTTCGCACGCAGGGTGTGCAGGGGCACACGGCCTTCGCGGTACCACTCACGACGGCTCATCTCAGCACCGCCGAGACGGCCGGCGCACTGGATACGGATGCCCTGAGCACCGCTCTTGCGGGCGGACTGGACAGCCTTGCGCATGGCGCGACGGAACGCGACACGGCCTTCGAGCTGCTCGGCAACGGAGTGCGCGATCAGCACGGCGTCGAGCTCGGGGCGCTTGACCTCGATGACTTCGACATTGACCGGACCGTTGGCGACCTTGGCGAGAGCCTTGCGGAGGTTCTCGATTTCGGCGCCCTTCTTGCCGATCACAACGCCCGGACGGGCAGTGGTGACGATGACCTTGATCTTGTCACCGGCGCGCTCGATCTCGATCTTGGAGACGGCGGCCTTCGCCAGGTACTTGTCGAGGAACTTGCGGATGGCAAGGTCGTTCTCAAGATTCTTGGCGTAATCCTTGTCTGCGTACCAGCGGCTGCGCCAATCCTCGGTGATACCGAGGCGGAAGCCGGTGGGCATAACTTTCTGACCCATGTTTAGGCCTCCTCTCGCGGCGCAACGATGACGGTGATGTGGCTGGTGCGCTTGCGGATGCGCGACGCGGAACCCTTGGCGCGGGGGCGGATACGCTTCAGGGTGGGACCCTCATCGGCGTAGCATGCCTTGACAACAAGGTTGTTGCCGCGCATGTGGTGGTTGTTCTCCGCGTTGGCCACAGCGGAATTCAGAACCTTCTCAACGACCTCGGCGACAGCGCGGTCGGTGAAGGCGAGGACCTCACGGGCACGGACAACGTCCAGGCCGCGGATCTGGTCGATGACGATGCGGGCCTTGCGAGGGCTGACGCGCACGTACTTTGCGGTTGCTTTAGCTTCCATTGCGCACTCCTCCTATCGCTTGCCCTTGTCGGCGGAATGGCCCTTGAACGTACGGGTGGGAGCGAACTCACCCAGTTTGTGGCCGACCATCGACTCGGTAACGTAAACGGGCACATGCTTGCGACCATCATGGACGGCGATGGTGTGACCCACCATCTCCGGGAAAATGGTCGAAGAGCGGGACCACGTCTTGACGACGTTCTTTTCGCCGGCAGCGTTCATCGCAGCGATGCGGCTGAGAAGACGCGGCTCTACGAAAGGACCTTTCTTCAAACTTCTGCTCACAGTATCTCCTTAAGCCTTAATCGCTACTTCTTGCGGCGACGGATGATCAGGCGGCTCGACGCCTTCTTCGGGTTGCGGGTACGATGGCCCTTGGTGGGAACGCCCCACGGAGTGACCGGGTGACGGCCAGCGGACTTGTTCTTGCCCTCGCCACCGCCGTGCGGGTGGTCGACAGGGTTCATGACGGTACCGCGGACGCTGGGACGGATACCCTTCCAACGGTTACGACCGGCCTTGCCAATCTTGATGTTGGAGTGCTCGGCGTTGCCGACCTCGCCGATGGTGGCGCGGCAGGTGATGAGCACGCGGCGCATCTCGGAAGAAGGCATGCGGAGAATGGCGTAATCGCCCTCCTTGCCCATCAGCTGGATGGACGTACCCGCAGAACGGGCCAGGGCGGCACCCTTGCCGGGCTGCAGCTCAACAGCATGGATGAGCGTACCGACGGGAATCTCGGAAAGGGGCATTGCGTTGCCGGGCTTGATGTCGGCACCCTTGCCGGAGACGACCATATCGCCAACCTTCAGACCCTTGGGGTGAAGGATGTAGCGCTTCTCACCGTCGACATAGTGCAGCAGGGCGATGCGGGCCGAGCGGTTGGGGTCGTACTCGATGGTAGCGACCTTCGCGGGCACGCCGTCCTTGTTGCGCTTGAAGTCGATGATGCGGTAACGGCGCTTGTTGCCACCGCCCTGATGACGGGTGGTGATGCGACCGTTGTTGTTGCGACCTGCCTTCTTGGGCAGAGGCGCAAGCAGTGACTTCTCCGGGGTGCTGCAGGTGATCTCTGCAAAGTCAGAGACCGTCTGGAAGCGACGACCGGGGCTAGTCGGCTTGAATTGCTTGACTCCCATGTCAATCCTTTTCTTCTTGGGCTCCTGCTCGCGTGCCACTCCTTCGCACGTACCAGAAACCCCGCTTACAGGTGCAGAACCGATGGCCGGTCAGCGCAAATCGGAGTGAACGCTTCCGACGCCGGTTCCACGCGTCCGGGTGTATCCATACCAGTCCAGACGCAATTCACACATTATAGGGAGGTTTGGCTAGCTGTGCAAGAACTTGAATTAGGGAGAATATGTGAAGACGCCTTCGAATCGGCCTGCGGCCGAAATGTCGGAGCCGAGTGTCCGTTTTGGCGTCACAATGGCCTAAACCAACGCACCAGGAGGCGCCATGAAACCGTTTTCCATAGGGCTCATCCGCGTGATAACGCTCGACGACCCCTCTGAAGCAGATGCGCACGGCCGCATCATCGAATCCAGGTATCCAGGACTGCATGTGGAAAGCCGGTGCATCCCCGATCAGCCGGAAGGAGTGCACTCCCCCGCCCTTGCGGCACAAGCTGCTCCGAAGGTTGCCGCAATCGCCCGGTCTTTCGCGGACAAGGACATGATCCTCGTGAGCTGCGCCGACGACCCGGGGCTGGATTCGGTCCGCCGCGCCGTCCCCTCCATCCCTTCAACCGGAGCAGGCGAATGCACGGCCGCGCTTGCCGCCCGCTACGGCCGCCGCGTTGCCGTGATCGGCATCACCGACGAAGCCCCGAAGGCCTATCAGCGCATGATGACGTCCATCCGATCGCCCCATGCCCTTGACGCCCCCACGGTCCTCATCGGCAACTTCCGTCCTGAAAGCGTGCATTCCACCCTCGACCTGCAGACGCCCGAAGGACGGGCAAGCTGCCTGGCAACCGCCCTCCGCGTGCGCGAACTGGGCGCCGATGTGATCGCCCTTGGCTGCACGGGGATGGCCACCATCGGCATCGCGCCCCAGCTGGAAGCGGCAACGGGACTGCCCGTGATCGATCCCGTTCTGGCCATGGGCGCTTTCGCCGCATTCGAGGCCGCACGCCGTACGCGGCCTGCGGCTCCAGCAGCTGCGACCCGATAGATCGCACGCCCGGCCGAAGGGCGATGGCGTCCGGAAAAGACACCCAGCGGGATGAAGACCCGGTTAAAATCCCAGGTCTTCCGCAACCAGAATCACCTTGATGCGCCCGGCATGACGCGAATGGCGGGTGATCACGGTATGGCAGCACATGCAGCCCTCGTCATGGCAGTTGCCGCACACGCCCAACGTCTCGCACGGAGTGCCGGTATGCAAGCGGGCCGCATTGGGCGGACAAGCCATCACCTGCGTGCGCTCGATGCCGGCGTCGACATCTTTCACCACCTTGTTCATGCCGACGATCACGACCACGTGCTCCGGACCGTGCAGCAGGCAGGCCAGGCGATTGGCATTGCCGTCGATATTGACGAGCTCGCCCTTGAGCGTAATGGCGTTCGCGCCCATGAAGAACCAGTCGCACGCGAAATGTCTGCGGTAGACCTCGCGCTGCTCTTCGGGCGTCTTGGCCAGAGAGCGGTCGATCATATCGTAGTCGCCGGCGGCCAGCGCAGATTTGATCCCCGTTTCGACGAAGCTCTGCGAACCGCCCCAACCAATCGAGGCGCCATGCGGCACCATGCTCTTCACCAGTTCGACGGCA
>CAUWJA010000128.1:0-4890 GCA_963558905.1 uncultured Eggerthellaceae bacterium | reverse complement strand
TCCTTGCATACGCGTTCACCTATCTATTCCTTATGATCATGTAAACGCGGACGCATCGCGGCACGCAACAGGGCCCCGTTTCCCGATGGAAGCGGGGCCCTGTTTGCTTGTCTGCGAGCGGCACCTTATCTGAGACCGGGCATCCCCAAACCCGCAAGCAGCTCTCGCTCGCGAGCCTCCATCGCCTCAGCCTCTTCATCGCTGTTCACGTGGTCCCACCCGCATAGATGCAGCAAGCCATGCACCAGCAAAACGCAGAGCTCCTGGGAGGGAGTTGTGCCGAATTGGGCGGTTTGAGCACGCGCCACGTCCGCCGCTATGATGATGTCACCCAGAAGGAAGGGCTCGTCATCGGGAACGCCGGCATCCTCGTAAGCCCCGCCCGTGTCGAAACCATCATCGAAGCCATCGCATTCAAACGATAGGACATCGGTGGGACGGTCTATTCCACGATATTCGCGATTGAGCTCATGGATCTCTTCATCGGTCACCAGCGCAATTGAAACCTCGGTGGTTGCGGGCTGGCCCTCTTGATCCAAGACGTACTTGGCTATGCCCTCGATGTCCACACCTTCCGCAATATCCCCACCATGGCGAATGTCTATTTCGATATTCATATCCGCACACTCCTTCACGAACTCGAATTCCTTCGTCAGCCGACATGGTTATCAACCCTGCATATTCCTGTTATTGCCCAGTCCGCCCAGCTCATAGGCCACCAACGCCGGGGCGACGATCCCCGCTGTTTCGGTGCGCAGAATAGTGGACCCGAGCGAAACAACTTTCCCAGCAGGACCGGAGGAGAGGATGGCAACCTCATCCTGCGTCAATCCGCCTTCCGGACCCACGACCACAGCGATGCGGGCATCTTCAGGACCCACGAACGCTCGGGCCAGTGCGTCGGATATGACGTCCCTGAGACATGTCGGTCCGGACTCCTCCCAGAAAACCAGGACCAGATGCGCTCCGGAAACGGCACTTGTCGCATCGCGGACAGACATGGGGCCGCAGACTTCCGGAACCGTCAGTCTGCCGCTTTGCATGGCAGCGCTCTTCGCGATGGACTGCCAACGTTGCGTACGGGCAGCGGCCTTCTTCGCATCGAGCTTTACGACACTGCGCTCGCACATAAGAGGAACGAACGCGGAGACACCGACTTCGGTGGCATGCCGGACGATATCGTCCATCTTATCGCCTTTGGCCATTCCCTGAAGCAGCACTATCTGCGGTTCATCCGCAGAAAAGTCATCGACGCGCCGGCAGATGCTTACTACGGCGCCGTCGCGCGACAGCTCTTCGATGCAGCATTCGAAATAATCCTTGGACGCATCGATGACGCTGATATGCTCGCCGGGTTCAAGACGCAGCACAAGGGCATGCTTGAGATCATCGGGGGCGAGCCTCAGAAGAATCCGGGGGCCCGCTTCCACCGAAAGAACCTGGTCATCCAGAAAGAAATGATGCAGCGACATGAAACCTCCGTCAGAACAGGTTGAAAATGGCCGTTCCGAAGACGACGCAGCCGACCACGACAGCCATCATGGCCAGAATCAGAACCGACCCCGCAGCACAATCTTTCGCTGTCTTGGCCAGCGGATGGATTTCCGGCGAAGCAAGATCGACGACAGACTCGAGCGCGGTATTGATGCATTCGCTGGACAGGACGAGCCCGACTGCTATGGCGACAACCACCCAACCCCACGGCTCGACGCGAAGAACGGCGCACAGGGTGAATGCCGCCACGGCGACAACGCAGTGTATGCGGAAATTACGCTCCCGTGACGCGCGGGCTATACCTTGCCACGCATAACCGAAAGACTCGATGAGCGTGTTCGCTTTTTTTGGAGATGAGGACGTATCGCTATGTTGCATGGTCGGTTTCATGGCACCCACTCTATCAATCGAAGCATCATCGGCGAAGGGGACTTTCACATGGAGATTTCGACAAGCATACCAGGGCTGCTGTCCGCAGGGGCCTCCAGCGTGTAATAGCTTTCGGACGTGGCAGCGCCATCGGTTTCAACGAGCACCATCTCACGCGCGCCCGCGCGCGATGCACGCTCCTGCGCTCGGACCTCATCGGCGACACGCTCAAGCTCTTTGGACCTCTGAGACTTGATTTCCGGAGGAATCTGGTCGGCCCGCAGAGCGGCTGGCGTGCCATCGCGCTTGGAATAGCGGAAGACATGGACTTTGGCGAACCTGCAATGGCGAACCATATCGAGCGTCATCTGGAAATCATCGTCAGTTTCACCTGGAAAGCCCACGATGATATCCGTGGAAAAAGCGACGGATGGCACTTCGGCGCGGATGCGGTCGATCAGGTCAGAATACCATCGGGCATCATAGGGCCTGGCCATCTCCTTAAGCACTTTGGAGGATCCTGACTGCAGCGGAAGATGAAGATGGCGGCAGATGCGGCCTTCGGATTCAGCCAGAAGCGCGATGAGCTCGTCATCGATGTCTCGCGGCTCTATGGATGAGATGCGGAACCTGGCTTCGGGTGCGGCATCGAGCAGCTGACGCAGGAGGGCAGCAAGATTGGCGCACCCCTCTGGAGAAGATTCCCGATAGGAACCCAGATTGATGCCCGTCAGCACCAACTCCCTCACGCCTGCAGCGCCATAAGCACGCACCTCTTCGACAATCTCCGAAGACGGTTGCGACCACGCCCTGCCGCGCGCAACATGGACGATGCAGTACGTGCAGGCATTATTGCAGCCATCCTGGACTTTGATGCCCACTCGCGTAGGAAACGAATCCCCGACCCGCAGACGCTCGAGGCGCTGCTGCGAGGCGGCAACCTTCTGCATCAGATCGCCTTTGGCAACGATACGGACCCGCGGCGACATTTCCTCATAAAGCGATGCATCGATGGCGGCAGCGCAACCGGTCACGACCACGGTTGCCGATTCATTGGCACGCAACGCATGCCGCACAGCCTTTCTTGTCTTCTTTTCGGCTTCGCCTGTGACCGTGCATGTGTTGACTATGATCAGCTGGGCTTCCTCAAGCTCCACGAATTGCGAACCTTGGGCGAGAAGCGTCGCCGCGACATCGTCGCTTTCAACACGGTTGACCTTGCATCCGAGATTGATGATGGAAAAATTCATCGCAGCCATCAGTTGAATGCGTCGCGGAGCTTCTGCAGGGGCGAACGGGGGGCTGCAACTTCTTCGCCGAATTCCTGCGCGACTCTCTCAAGAAGCTCACGCTGGGACTTCGTCACCTTCTTCGGAATCAGAACGTTGACATGCACGAACATGTCTCCGCGCGCGTCGGAACCGAAACGGGGCATACCCATGCCCTTGACACGGACGATCTGATCGTTTTGACATCCATCCGGTATACGGACCTTGACCTTCTCGTTTTCGAAGATGCCGTCGATTTCGATCTCAGCACCCAAAATGGCCTGCACAAAGGAAATGTTGGCGCGGGCATGGAGGTTGTCGCCATCCCGTTCGAAGAACTCATGGGGCTGGATACGGCACGTCACAATCAGATCGCCCGAGGCAGCGCCATGCATGCCCGCCTCTCCGAATCCGCTTACGCGGAGCTGCTGGCCCTCACGGATACCCGCGGGAATCTCCACGGTGACATGCTGCCTATCGGGAATACGCCCTTGACCTTCGCATTCTTCACAGGGATTTTCGATGACCTTGCCCGTACCGCCGCAATTCTGACACGTGCTTGCCGTCTGCATATCGCCGAGAATCGTACGCTGCACCTGAACGACACGGCCACGGCCATGGCACTCGGGGCATTCGACCTCACGGCCGCCCTCCCCCATGCCCGAACCGCCGCATGCATCGCAAGGCGCAAGTCTATCGTAGACGATCTCTTTCTTGACACCTGCGGCCACTTCTTCAAGGGTCAGCCTCAGGCCGACGCCCATATCGCGGCCTTCACGGCGCATTGTGGCCCGGCCACCGGCCGCACCGCCGAAGAAGCTGGAGAAAAGATCGCCCATGCCGAATCCTCCGCCGAAAAGGTCTTCGAGGTCGACATAGGGAGCCCCACCAGGCGCTCCTGCGGCACCAGGAATGGTGCCGAAACGATCGTACTGGGCCCGCTTGGCTGGATCGGAAAGAACATCATACGCTTCATTGAGCTCCTTGAAACGCTCTTCGGCATCCGGGGCCTTGTTGACATCAGGATGAAGCTCCCGGGCCTTGCGCCTGAAAGCCTTTTTAATCTCATCATCAGTCGCCGTTTTGGCAACCCCGAGCACCGCATACAGATCTTTCGCCATTGGCCTTCGAAATCCTTTCCTGCATCGACCACCACGGAATGGAGCCGCGATGGGTAGTCATATCAAATATCGCCGAGTGCTTCTTTGGCGGCGCGAACCGCACGAATGACCCGTGAATAATCCATCCTCGTAGGGCCGATGACCGCCACGATACCCTCACCGCCGACCGGACCGTACTGCGCTGCAACCACGGAAACGCCGGAAAGGTCCTCGCTCCTGTTTTCATGTCCGATTCGGACGGTCAGGCCATCATCATGATGATCGGCGTCATCGAACAATGCCATGAACACAGTATCGTCCTCGAGCACCTGAAGCACCGGGAGAGCGGCCCTGGAATCGCTGAACTCGGGCTTCTTCAACAGCGACGACAGCCCCAGCCTATGCGATTTGGCAGCGCTGGCCTCATTCAGGCAGATGAGCATTTCATCCATGATGACCCGCGCGAGCGGAGAGGATAGCACATCGGCCCGGCTATGCTGCACGGAAACCCGGACATCGGAGACGGAGTGCCCGACAAACATGGCGTTCATCGCATTTTGGACTGCTGCCAGATCATCCGATGCGACCTCATCGTAGAACTCAACCGACCTGTTGAACACCTGTCCGTCTTGCGTGACGATGACGATCAGAACGCGGCA
>CAUWJA010000127.1:0-4896 GCA_963558905.1 uncultured Eggerthellaceae bacterium | reverse complement strand
ATACGCCACCCCCACTGCAGGCAACAGCTGCGCATCCGCATTGACCAGCGGTTACTGCGCAGCCGAAAGCATCGTTGAAGATATCGCGAACGCATAGGGCCGTATCTGAGCGAACGCATTGACCGAACGCACCCGCACCGCCGACGAAGCGGTGCGGGTGCAAGCATCGACGAAGGAGATAGTAGGAGAGATGATGGAGAGCATCGGCACCGACGCTGCAAACCCGGGCACGGACACCCTCGAGACCCGAAAGCACGAAGTCGCCCTCAAAGCGGAAATCCCCTTCTGCCTGCATCGCTGCCCATTTTGCAATCGGACCCCGATCGAAGGATGGGACAGCACCAGGCTGCATGCCTATATGAGGGCCCTGCAGCGCGAAATCGAGGCCAATGCCGACCAGTTTTCGGATTGCCGCATCACATCCATCCGTCTGGGTGGTGGACTCGCGTCGATGGCCAAGGGCGAGGACATCTCAGATACGCTGCACCTCATCCGCAGCCTCTACGATGTGGCCCCCGATGCCGGCGTGAGCATGCGGGCATCCATTTCGAACATCTCCGGAGCCTCGATGCCCTATTTCCTGCGCGCGGGCATACGCAGATTCGACTTCGAGATGATGTCGCTTGACACCTTCGACTTCCCGGAAGTGAACCGCCGCGACAATCTGCGGGATTTCCCCACCATCTGCGAGTGCTTCCTGCATTCGTATCGGACCGATCGCCTCGGACTGGTGCTGGCATACGGAATCGCAGGGGACGAGAGGCCGCTGCGGCGGACCATGCACGAATGCGCACGCGGCGACGCCCGCCACGTCGAGCTCGTGGAGTTCCGGGGCGGCAACGAGGCATCCCCGGAGGAAAAAGCCGAGCAGCTTGACCAGGCGCGCATGATCCTGGCCGAGGGCGGGTTCCGTGAATACGCCCCGTTGATGTTCGCCCGAAAGGGCCATGAGGACGCCGTACTGGCAATCGAAGCGGGCATTCGCAACGAATCGGAGCCTTCATCCGGAAAGACCGCAGGCGGACTGCTCGCGTTCGGGCTTGGAGCCAAGACGTACTTCGGCGGCATTGCGAGCACCAACACCTCCGATCTGGAGCTGTATCTGGAGCACTCCGACGATTTCCGCCGCATCACTGCGAAGATCGAGCAGATATAGGTCCGTCAGCGTGTCCAGATGGGATTGAACACCAGATTGTAATACGTGGCCACCGCAATCAAGACCGCACCGAGCACTGCGCAGACAACCGCCCACATCCGCTGACGCTTCAGATACGTCTGCTTGTCCACGCCTCGCTCGGCGGCCCTATGCCATGCGATGGGCTGAGACACTATCGAGAATGCAACCGTGATGGCAACCAGAAGAACCAGCACCGCCACCCCGAGCGTCACAGTCAGCGGCGACGGATGCGCGAGCGCTGCGACGAAGCAATTATCGGCAACGAGCCACAACGGATAGAAGATGATGGAAACCCAGAAACCATGGATGGGGCCCCAGATGGGAGGCAGGAGAAACGCGCCTATGTTGAAGCGGGGAATGCCTTCGAGGAACTTACGCTCTTCCTTGATGCGCGCATCGGGAATGCTGCGGGAGACACCGGGCGAGGATTCGCGCGCAGATTTCTTGGGAGATGAAGCCATGGGAGTGCTGCTCCTTGATGAGACGGGATTTCGCGGCGGACGGATTTCAGTGCGACGGATCGACAACAGGCGTACCGTCAGCATGACGGACCGGCACGTTACGGCGCACGAGCTCGGCGATGACGCTTTCCACCAGCAACGGCAAGGCCTCCTCCACTTTCGGCGTCAACCCCATGACCAAAGACGACGGGCTCATATTCTCAACCTGCATGCCGAAGCATATGCCCTCGGCGGAATAGCCCACCAATTCAGCGGCCTGCAGAACATCGATGAGCCGAAGGTCATGGAGGGACTGCATCACGCCATGGCCGGCTATGGCATCGGGCTCGAAGCGAAACACCGTCCCCGGCTCGCTTCCCGTGTCATCGACTGCATCGACGGTCAGAACGAAATCATAGTCCCTGATGATGGGCAGCATGGCCATACCCATGCAACCCGCATCGAACAGATCCGTATCGTCATCGAACGTATAGTCGGCTTTGAGGCGCTCGTACACCGCGGGACCGACCCCGTCGTCGAGCATCAACTTGTTTCCTATGCACAGAATCGCTGTTTTCATGCCCGTGATTATACCGTCAGCGCCCGGAAACGAGCCCGCGAGGCCGCAAACGGTGAGAATGCGCGCCCTTTTCGGCGCGAACCCGTCGAGAGAACGAACCTACCCCTTCAGGTCGAAGCATCCGACTGGGACCTACACGCGCGCGTACCTGAATAATGCGTGCCCTTTGCATCATGTTCATTGCCAACGCTTCTCCGATTGCTATAATCGCGCCCATGAATCATCGTTTCCATACCCATTCGCAGGGCATCCAGCTGCGCGCAATCGCACTCGCCGCCCTTCTCGCATTGGCGGCCATGCTGTTCATGCCCGCTCTGCCCGGATATGGCGAAGTCGCCTTCGCGTCCGACGAGCAGGCTGCCGAAATCCCCGACATGCGCAATACCGAAGGCGAACCGGATGTCTATCTGGTGGTTGCGCCGAACCTCACATGGGGCGCCATCGACAATGACAATGCGCCGAACCTCCAGTACCTGATCGGCAACAACGCATGCGCTAACGTCATCACGCAGGACAAAGCCGACATCGAGGGAATGCTCACGTACTCGAACTTCCACTACACCCGCATAAACGCCATCAAGGTATCCCAGATAGACGAAACGGTCGCAGCCATCTACGCCGACATGGACGATAAGGATTCGCTCATCGTCACCTCGTCTCCGTCGCTTGCCGAGACCCAAGACTACGATCTTCCCGGCTACGGCGTGCTCATCATGGTGGATGCCGGAGACAACGGGCTTCTGACCTCCACCACGGTGCGCCGCAGCGGCCTGATCACCTCGGGCAATGTGGCAGAAGCCATCTGCAGCCTGCTTGAAGCCCCCCAAATCAAACCCGGCAGCCTCTCCATCTTCGCCTTCACGGGCCTCATGGGAGCCATCGACCGCACTACCCAGATGGCCAGGGACAATTCCATCGCCGTTTCAATCAAGGACACCGAGCCGTTTTTCTATACCGTTCTGCTTGTGGTGATGGGCATCACATTCCTCTTCAGCATCCTACTGCTGTTCTTGGACATCCGCATCAAACCGGCATTCCTACGGCACATGCTGCCCGCAACCCGAATACTATGGATCATCGCCTTGGCCATCCCCCTTGCAAGCTACCTGATGTTTCTCCAGCTCCCGTCGTTCACCACGGCAGAGATCACATTCGACTATTTCATATTCATGGTGATGGAGATCTCATTCCTCTCCTTCATCATCGCACTCGTCTTCCGATGGACCTATTCGCTGATCTTCATCCTCTCCCTGACTGTGCTGACGCTTGTCGCAGACCAGCTGCTGGGAGGCCCCATGACTGCAACGGGATATCTGAGCTACGCTCCCATCGAAGCCGTTCGCTATTACGGCTTGGGCAACGAAGGGGCGAGCCTGCTGTTCGGTTCCTGGATCATGCTGTCCGCCATTCTTCTCAACACCGCCAAGTCTGAGCGTTTCGCCAAATCGTTCAGAACATGGATCTTCCCTTTGTCCACCCTGTTCATCTGCCTGGTCATCGGCGCACCGTGGTGGGGCACGAACTTCGGGGTGATCATCTGGGGTTCGGTCGGCTCGATCGCAGCCTGGGCGATGTTCAACGGATGGAAGCTCACTGTCAAACGCGTCGTCGCCATCACGCTTGCCGCCGCATTGGCCGCATTCGGCGCACTGGTGCTCGACACGACCTTCAATGACGAGTCCCACCTGAGCACCTATGCCGCGTTGCTCGACAGCGAGGAATGGTACCTGGTCATCCCGGACGTCATCGCCAATGTCTTCGAGCTCTCATGGCATACGATCGTGTTCTCCCCCGCTCTGACCATCGCCTTTGCCGCGATACTCGCTTTCATGATTGCGCTGAGGGTTCGCAAGCCCGGCGGCTATGCGGAATTCTGGCAGAACAACCGCGCTTTCAAGGGGGGCTACACCGCGCTGCTCATCACGGCCATCATCATGCTGTTCGTCGAGGATTCCGGCATCCTCATGCCTGCCCTGCTTCTGCTCTACGCCCTCGCAGGCCTGCTTTGGCTCATCTGCAGCAACCATAGCTGGCACATCCGTTGGTGGATGGCGAAGCGTTTCAATGAGGGAGACACCAGCACCGCGACCGAGGATATGTCCGGCGCTCGCGCTGTCGAGTGAGCTGGCGGCCTTTCGCCTCCGCGCAACGATCGATCATGCAGGCACGCGTGCCTCGAGCAGGGAGTTGAGGGATTTCAAGCGAATCCCGGCATGGACATTCATCCAATCGCGGCAAATGCGCAGCACCCCATGGGACACAGCCAATTCAGGGTAATCGGCGCATATGGCATCGAAGGGCGAATGGAGAAGATAATCCGCCCACACTATCATCGGTGCCGGCACCGCATGGACGGAAGATGCTTCCAGACGGCATTCGCGGCACACCACCCCGCCATCTATGACCGAGAATAAAGCATCGCTTTCCGCACGCAGGTCCACCTCGGAACCGCAAACCGCGCACTGGGCGAAAGTAGGCCGAAAACCCGTGAAAGCGAACGCCTTGAGCAGGTAAGCAGCAAGCATCGCCGTTGCACGATTCCACTCATCGCGCAACCCGCCGCAGGAAGCCAGGGCATCGAGCCGATCGAACACAGCCCGCGTAAGCGCACAAATCTTCGGAGATGCAACCTCGACATGGGTCAGCTTCTCGGCCGCCTCAGCAACCACGGCCGCCATAACGGAGAATTCGGGAGACAT
>CAUWJA010000126.1:0-4908 GCA_963558905.1 uncultured Eggerthellaceae bacterium | reverse complement strand
CCCCTCCGTCTTCGCCCGCCTGACCGCCGATCGCAAGAAGAAGGATCCTCGCCGCATGTTCATGCGGGCTACGCTGACCAAGGCCGACGACGGCACGCTTGAAGTCACCCCCGCCAAGAACCAAAGCTCCGGACTATTCGGCGTCATCCAGAAGACGAACTGCATGGCGGTCTTCCCTGAAGATGTGACATTCCTGGAAGCAGGCAGCATGATCGAATGTATCCTGCTCGACGTTCCCGAGGAGGTTGTCCTGTAATGGAGCACCATGACCATCATGCCGGAGGCGGCCACCATCATCACGACGAGCCGACCGTGACCTTCGCCATCGTGACCTGCTCGGACACGCGCGACATCAGCCAAGACAGCGCAGGTGCCGCCCTTGAAGGGTTCATCGCCGAACGCGGCTGGAACTGCGCAGGACGCGTGGTCGTGAAAGACGAGCGGGCCGACATCGCAACCGCCATCGCCTCGGCTGCCGACAAAGAAGAAGTCGATGTCGTACTGACATGCGGGGGAAGCGGCCTCTCCCTGCGCGATGTCACGCCTGAAGCCACACGGGACGTATGCGATCGGGAGGTTCCCGGCATCGCCGAGGGCATGCGAGCCTACAGCATGCAATTCACCCCGCGCGCCATGCTCTCACGCGCAACCTGCATGCAACGCGGACGCACATTGGTGATCAATCTCCCAGGCAGTGAGAAAGCCGCCCGTGAGAATTGGGCCGGCATCGCAGATGTGCTCCCCCATGCCGTCTCCATGATGGCAGGCGGCGGCCACTGAGCAATGACGGCATCGGGTGGCCACTGAGGATTCCCACCCGATGCCCGCTCTGCAACGTCGCCCGCGCTGCACGACCATGCGGGTTTTTCGAGGTTTTCTGCACCATTTTGCTTAGTTTTCGGGGCTTGATTGATTCCCGTTCCAGTATATTCTGAATCTAGAATACTTTTGAACTGGCATAATGCAGTATTCTACAACTGTGGCGCACTCGAAAAACACGTCTAGAAGTGCAGCACGCGGGCTCAAGCCGCACCGGCTATGCGTCGCGCAGCCAAAGGCCCGTCTTGCCGCCATCCTTCTTCAGCAACCGCACATCCATGATCTCCATGCCGCGGTCGACCGCCTTGCACATGTCGTAGACGGTCAGACATGCCACGCTTGCGGCCGTAAGCGCTTCCATCTCGATGCCGGTCTTGCCGGTCACTCCGCACGTGGCAAGCACATGGATGCCCACATGGCCGTCTGCGCGCTCGCCTGCGAACACAGGCGCGCATTCCACCTTCGCCTTGGTGATGTTGAGCGGATGGCACATGGGAATCAGATCGCTGGTCCTCTTCGCAGCCATGATGCCCGCCACGCGCGCGCACGCCAGAACGTCTCCCTTTGCGGCACTGCCGCTCGTGATCAGATCGAGCGTCTCCTGATGCATGGCGATGAATCCTTCCGCAACGGCGATGCGCTCGGTATCGGCTTTCTGCGAGACATCGACCATGCGGACATCGCCGGTCTCATCGATATGCGTAAGCTTCTGCTCTTCCATGTGCTATGCCTTTCAGTCGCGGCGCGCAGGCGCCAGATGGGTTCGGACGGGTGCCGCACGTGCGCAGGTGCGGGAGGTGCGGGCCGTGCGGGGGTGCGGGCGGATGCGGCCCGCTCAGACGCGGTTCAGCCGCCGATCTTGTTCATGCCGCGCTCAGTGCCCACGCGGTCGTGGTGGTCGTCAGGCTTGGCTCCCAAAGCCTCAAGCAGCGCTGCACGCACTCCGGCATCGTCGCCGGCGCGGGCTGCGGCACGCACATCGTACTCGGTATCCGAGAACAGGCACGGTCGGATCTTGCCATCGGCGGTCAAGCGCAATCGGTTGCACTCGCTGCAGAAGTGACGGGACAGAGGCGAAATGAAGCCAACCGTGCCCTTGGCGTTTTCGAACTCGTAGTAGCGCGCAGGGCCCCAACCCTTCGGCGTGTGCTTGGCAGCCGGACGCAATTCGCCAAGGCCCGCCGCCACGGCCTGCGCGTTGATGGTCGCAAGCAGCTCCTCGCTGGGAACAACGTCTTTCTTGCCCCAACCCAAGCCATCGGAGCCGGTGCTTTCGCCCACGGGCATGTATTCGATGAAACGCACGTGCAGCGGTCGGTCGATGGACATCTTGGCGAAGGCGAAAACGTCCTGCTCGAGCGAACGGACGACAACCGAATTGAGCTTCACCGGCGCAAAACCCGCCTCAAGCGCACAATCGATGCCCGCAAGCGCGTCCTCCAGCTTGCCCAAGCGCGTGATCTGGGTGTATTGGTCAGCATCGAGCGTGTCGAGCGAGATGTTCACGCGGGACAGACCCGCCTCGGCAAGCTGGTCTGCCATGCGCGGCAGAAGGATGCCGTTCGTGGTGAGCGCGACGGATTCGATGCCCGGCGTCTCATGGATGGCGCGGACGAGATCGACGACGCCCTTGCGTACCAACGGCTCGCCGCCCGTCAGACGGATGCGGGAGATGCCCATGCCGGCGGCCACGCGCACGATGCGCTCGATCTCCTCGATGCGCAAGATCTCATCATGCGACAGCGAGCACACCCCCTCGGCGGGCATGCAGTAGATGCAGCGAAGATTGCAGCGGTCGGTCAACGATATGCGCAGGTAGTCGATGGTCCTGCCGTGTGAGTCCTTCATGTATCCCCCTCCTGTTATCTTTTCACAGGATAGTATAGCGAAGTTATGCGGTTGCTGTGCCCCGCGATGCATCTTACCCGCAGGTCATCGTGAAACCAGGTACACCTTCTCAGCAGGAATGCGCACCCACAGCTCCTCGCCTTCTTGCGGCAAAGCGTCCGCGCATTCGTGCAGTGTATCGATCTTCCAGAACAGATGCTGATGCAGGTACTTCATCTCATCATCGGTGCGTTCGACGGTGGGGGCGAATTCCTCGCTGCGATCCAAGAATCCCAGCAGCACCGTGCGCTCGAAGCGCGAGTCGCTCACACGGTCAACACGCACGCGGAACGTGTTTTCGCCAGGCCCATCCGCGCGCTCGACGTAAAACGCCCGGATTCCCATATGCCGAACATCACGCGCCACATCCTCATGCAATGCCAGACCGATGCCCCACTTCGGCAGCATGACATGGCGGTCATCGACATAGACGGCATCGGTGGCGTTCTTGCAGCCCGAAAGCTTGATGCCCGCCATGGATTGCGGCGAATCGACCAGCTCCCTTCCCGTCCCCATCTCCACGATGCGGCCCGCGTCCACCACGGCTATGCGGTCGCAGAAGCGCAGCGCCTCGTCGATGTCGTGGCTCACGTACAGGATCGTGCCGTCGAACGCATCGAAGAGGCTGACCAGGTTCTGCTCCAACACGCTTTTCAGATGCGCGTCAAGCGCCGAGAAGGGCTCGTCGAGCATCAGGATGCCGGGTTTGGCCGCCAGCATGCGGGCCAGCGCCACGCGCTGCTGCTGTCCGCCGGAAAGCTGCGCAGGATAACGGCGGCGGAAGGTCTCCAGACCGAACCGCCGCAGCTCGCAGGCAACGATGGCATCCCGCTCGGCGCGCGGCACGTCGCGCCCGATGCCCGCAGCGACGTTCTGCTCCACGGTCATATTCGGAAACAGCATGTAGCTCTGGAACAGCAGGGCGGTCTTGCGCTGCTGCGGCGTCAGATTGATGCGCGCCTCCGAGTCGAAGAACACCTTCCCGTTGACCACGATACGCCCCTCATCAGGCGTTTCGATGCCCGCAATGCACCGCATCGTCAGACTTTTGCCGCACCCCGATGCGCCCAGAAACCCCAGCGTCTCCTTACCGGCAGCGAATTCGACATCCAGCGTGAAAGCCGGAAACGCCTTCTTGATGCTCACTTCCAAACTCATGGGCACCCCCTACTCCGCCGAGCCGCGACGATACTTCGTCGTACGACGGCTCCACAGGTTGATGAACAGGATCACGATGAAACTGAAGATGATGATGATCGCCGTCCAGAAAATGGCGATGTCGGTGTTGCCGTTCATCCATTCGAAGTAGATGGCGATGGGAATCGTGCGCGTGATGCCCAGATAGTTGCCTGCCAGAAACAGCGTAGCGCCGAATTCACCGAGCGCACGGGCGAACGCCAGCACCGTGCCCGCCGCAATCGAGCTCCACGACAGCGGCAGCATGAGACGGAAGAAGATGCGCGCATTGCTCCAACCCAAAGTGCGGGCGGCGTCGAGCATATTGGAATCCAAGCCCTCGAACGCCCCGCGCGCGCTGCGGTACATGAGGGGAAACGCCACCACCACGGCGGCGATAACCGTCGCGGGCCAGCTGAACACAAGCGGGAACCCGATGTCGATGAACCACTGCCCCAGCGCGGTGTTGCGTCCGAAGGCAAGCAGCAGCAGAAAGCCGCACACCGTAGGCGGCAACACCATGGGGATGGTGAAGACGGAGTCGACGATATCCTGCGCACGTGAGGGAATGCGCAGGCTGAAATACGCCGCGGCCAAACCTAAGACGAAGATGAACACGATGGCCGTGAGCGACGTCTTGAGCGTGATGTACAGCGGGCTCAGATCGATGCTGCCCATCCACTGGACGAATGCGCTGAAGCCCGTCGCGGCAACCGCGACATCCACCCCTTCGGCCGGGCTGACCGAAGCGAAGTCGACCTGGGTCACGCGAACGAAAGCCGGGTTGGCCTCATCGGTCACATCCGTTCCGTCGGCGCCTACCACCACCGTGAAGAAACGGCCGGCTTGCACTTCGCGGTCGAACTCGAACAGCACGCCATCCCGCTCATATGCCGCATCCGACGTGAACACCCATTCGGTATCAGCGGAAAGCTGCGGGCCACCTTTGGCGTTTTCGCCGTCAAGCGCGATGAACATGGCAGCCAGCCTGGAATCGGCAGCGGCTTCCTCCAACGTGCATCCCAT
>CAUWJA010000125.1:0-4911 GCA_963558905.1 uncultured Eggerthellaceae bacterium | reverse complement strand
AGCGTTCACACTCCCCAGCGAAACGCCCGATGACTCGGCAAGATGGCGTTGCGTAGCCCCCGGTTCATCCATAATGGCGACAAGAACATGGAACTGACTCGAAGTCAGCATGGTTCCCCCCTCCTTTATCCGACGCCCTGCGCCATACGGCTGCAAGGCGCACGTACAGCAGCTACATCCGATACCGCGGGTCAATCTCCTGCAGCTCTGCCAGCGAATCGATCTCTGCGACATCGTCGAATGTGCACTCTTCGATGGCGATGTCGTAATTGTCCCGGCGGATCACACACGGCACGTCATCCCAGAAACGCTGCTTCGACTCATCGTCGGCGTCGAAGCATTCCTGCAGGTCGCGCTCCAACTTGGCGCCATCCTCTTCGGTCCAATAGCTGATGCCGTACATATGATGGCAGTCAGTGCCCCCCTTATGCAGATCCACGATGCGCCCGTCGCATGTATCGAAGCACCAATCCTGCGTTTCAGCCACGGGAACGCCCATGTAGCAGGAACGGTAGCGGTACCTCTTGAGCAACCCGGGATTCTTCAGATACAGGTCGCTTTCGAACGCATAGGCATTGCGGAAATGCTCCTTTGCCACGCACGCCGACGAGATGTTGTTCGTGGTCGCATAGACGGGATTGTTCAGCAGCGTGACCATGGGATAGTCGCGCTTGAGCACCTCGAAGCATTCGGCCTTGTAACCGGTTACGATATAGATCTCCTCGATATCGATGGCCCTCAGAGCGGAGAGCAGGCTCTCGATGATGCGCGTCCCGTTCACATCCACGAGCGGTTTGGGGGTGTTGATGGTTATGGGCATCATCCGGCTTCCGAAACCGCTGGCAAGCAGCACGGCGCGGCGGGCACGGTACGGTTCAAGGGCCGCAAGGTCGGCATCCGTTGCCTCACCCGCCTCATAACGGGCCTCCAAGGTCTTGAACTCCCCATATGCCAAAGACATCCCAAACTTCCTTTCAGTGCGCGGCTACTCGGCCGCTCCGTAACGTTTCTCTGCAGCAGCCGCAAATTTCTTCGCGGCGCGATACCATAGGTACAACCACTCGCCAACAGGATTTCCCATGGCCTCTTTGTACATAGCCCACACATACCAGTACCAGCCGACCACGGCCACGGCCGCCAGGCAATGGCGCTGCTCCTCCGGTGTGGCGGGCCTTCCGAAATACAAGGGAAGGATGCCCAGCGTCTGCTCGACAGAGTATCCGGAACCCTGGGCCACGAAATTTCCCAGATCGCACATGGGATCACCCATGGCGGCGTATTCCCAATCGATCAGGCGCATCTCTTCGCCGCGCACGAGGAAATTGGGGCCGTAGAGGTCGTTGTGGCACAAAACAGGAACAGGCGCATCCGCGCGCATCTTGGAGGCGACACCCGCGATGACGCCGCTGAGTTCTTCGAAGTCACGCGGCAAGCCATAGCGCATGCCCTTGAGCAGCGACACGATCTTTTGGGACTCGTCCCAGAAATCGAACGAATACGGGCTTTCGCGGCCGCTCTCATGGAGACGGCGGGTCAGCGCGAGCGCGCGTCGCACCTGGCCCTCGTCTCCGTAATCCAGCTCCGAGCACCCTTCGATGTAGCGGGAGATCTTCCATCCCTGGTCGGGGTCTTCGTAGATGAATGTATCGTCGATGCCGAGGTCTTTCGCCACACCCAATGCGAACGTCTCTGCCCGGCGGTTGATGAGCTCATCGGTACCCGTCCCGGGATGGCGGTAGATATAGTACGAACCGTCGACGGAAAACAGCGTCGAGAGGTTGGTGAGCCCCGCCTTCACGGGACGGACATCGGAAATGTCGTCGCGAGTGCAGCGAAGCGTCTTGCAGATGTTGTCCAAGATCCCGGAATCGACATTCGCGAAGAAATCGCTATCGAAGGCGACCAGGTCGGTCAGGAAGTCGAACTCGGTGATGACACCCGGCGCAGCCTTCTCCATATGCAGCGGTATCTCGGACAGGTGCGCCGCCAAGACCTCTTCCCACAGCTTGCCGGAGGTTTCAGGCAGACGGTATTCGCGTCCAAGGGCATCGAGATAGCGCTTCGAAGCGTCGGCATCGAGGTAGATGGGGCCCTGCATGACGAAGGCGTCTTGGCCGCCGCGAGCGACAGACACCACGCGTCCGCTGCGGTTGGCGGACACCACCTGGGCATCGATGGGCCCCTCGCGATAGACGGCGGTGCAGTACGGGCCGTAGCAGTGGCCGCGGAAGATGTTCTCGGAGAAATACTGGTCGGAAGAGACCACGTAGGTTCGGTTCAAAAACCTGCGGGCCGCCCACACCGACGAATGGTTGTTGCGGACGGAGTACTCCGGATTCACGACAATGGAGACGCCGAGCTTATCCTCAAGATAGAACAGGCTCTCCTTCATATAGCCCACGACCACGGCGATCTGCCGGATGCCGGCCTCGCGCAATTGGCGGATGAGACGCTCGATGAGCACTTCGCCTCGCACCTCGAACAAGGCCTTGGGTCGCTCGAACGACAACGGAGCGAAACGCGTTCCCGCACCTGCCGCTAAAATGACGGCGGAATCGACGCGGAAGCGCTCGAGCTCCGTTCTGCCGGATTGCGTCAAGCATCCCCCGTCATCGAGCATGCCGGCCGCAACAAGCGCTTTGGCGGCTTTGTTGGCGGAACCGAGCGACAGTCCGGACGTCTCGGCGATATGCCGCTGCGTTGCACCTTCGGCTCGCGCATAGGCATAGAGCACTTCGAATTCATGGCGGCTGATCACATGGACCCCATTTCAAAACAACCTCTCTTTATCATGTTCGACACTATAGCGTAAAAGGTCGTTCATGAACATATGAATAGGTGGTCGAAGTGAACGGAATCCAGCGACTGCATCCTCCGCACGAATCCCGGTGCGCGGCGGCCCGGTTGCTACACGTACAGGGCCGCCAATCCGTCAAGCGACCGGGGAACCCCTTCGAAGCAGACCGAATCGCCGCTGACGCGCCGATACCACGCATACACCTCGCCGATGCGGGGTACGGGAACCTGCACCAACCCGGCTATGTCCTTGATGGCCTTCATGCCGTAAGGGAAATCGGCCTTGAAATACCGGGAGCTGAAATCCGGAACCCATCTTCCCGATCCATCCTCCCGCATGGGAGAAGCAAGCCCTTTGAACCCGGGGATGGATGTGATCTTGGCGGTCATGGATGCGGCATCGCTGTTTTGATAATGATCGAGCAGGGACGTGACGCCGGACAGATCGCACCCCAGGCGCCGTTCGAGCTCACGGCAGACGGACTGAAGCTCGGCATCGCATTCGATAAGCAGCTGGGAGGCAGCATCGGTCCATTCCTCGTAAAACAGGAAATTCCGGTCATAGGAAACACCCGGGGCCCAGTCATGGAACATGCTGAAGATCCGGCACGTATGCAGGATAGGATTGGAGGGCGTAAGGGTTTCAGCAAGATACGTAGGCAGGCATTCGCAAGGCAGATCGAAGAGCTTCTCCACCGCAGCGGCAACCTGCGGCGTATACGCCGACGGCAGCGCAGCCACGTGCAGCCCGCCCGTACGGCGCCCCAGCATGTACACGCTGCGGCCCCGTTCCTTGATACGCGCAACGCTATGGACGCGCTGCAAACCGAACAAGACGCCTCCGCGGGCAACATGGGCAGCGAAGATGAACTCGGCATCGTTGCCCGGCACCACGCCGAGCCACTGCCGCGGCTCAAGCATGGGCAGCAGATGCTCGGCAAGGCTTTCGAGCATGAATGTAGGATATGTGACCCAGACCATATCGGCGCCATCGACCGCGGCACGCAGATCGTCGGTCGCAAGGGCGAGGTCACCCGAACAGACCGGCGCATCGTCGGCATCGAAAGATTCGATGTGCAGCGACCATTGCTCCGGATGCGATGCATACATGGCTACCGCATGGCCCCTCGAAGCGAATTCGACGGCCATGAGCGTTCCGATGTTGCCTCCGCCGATGATGGCGATTCTCACGTCAGCACCCCTTCAGCGGCACCGGATGCGATAGCGGATCCGTTATGCCTTCTTCCTGATTTTTCCTGCGATACGACCGAAGATACCGCTTGCCTGACGTTTGAGCTCCGCGAATTCGGGCGTGCGGCCGAAAGCAAGCAGGTAGATGCCTCCGGGAACCGCCACTCCGATGAAGCCGTACAGGAAGAACGCCAGCACGCCATCTACGGGAATGAGCATGCAGATGCAATACGCAAGCGCAATGGCGGCGAAGGAAACCGCCGTGTACTTCACATACGCGAAAGCGAAACGGCGCAAGGGGCGGTGGAAACCATGCCGGTACACGGCCCACGCCTCGTACATGGTGGCTATGCACACCGAAGAGGCCACACCCGCCAGCAGAACGCCCTTGATGCCCAGGGGGAAGACCAGTATCAATGCAAGCACGGGCAGCGAAACGGCTTCGAGCACCGCTTTCCAGCGCGTATACCAATACAGGCCGTAGGCGCTCGTGAATGTCAATGCCGCACTGCGCATGCCCTTCACGTAGAACAACAGCACGATCAGCACGACGACATCGAACGGGAACAGCCAGCTATCACCGACCCAGATGGCGATGAAGGCGTTGAACGAGCAGAGCAGTCCGCCGCAGACCATGGCGAAGATGATCGCGTTGATGAAAAACGTCGCCTTGAATATCTCGTAGGAACGCTCTTCGGATTCGGACTCTTTGAGATTTCCCACGCTGGCGATGACCGAATCGAACAGCCGGTTGGTGACGCTGGTGAGCGCATTGACGATCAACAGGTAGTTGCCGTAGACAGACGTGGTCGCCAGGCCCACGAACTTCGTGATGACGATGTTGCTGACAGGCGTGGAAGCGACGCCTGCGATCTTATGGATGATGAGCCCCATCACGTTCTTCTTGATGCCATCGAGGACAAC
>CAUWJA010000124.1:0-4935 GCA_963558905.1 uncultured Eggerthellaceae bacterium | reverse complement strand
CCGGTGAGCACCTGGTAGCGGCCGTCGGTGCAGATGGCCGCGTGCTGGCACAGGCCGCCGGAGGGGTTTCCGCCGGTCTTGGAGAAGCTGGCGAAGAAGGGGGCATCCTTGATGGGGAACAGGTTCTGCGGATCGCAGCCCCAGTCGTCATCATGGCCCTTGGCGCACAGTTCGTTGTAGCGCTCTACTTCGGCCAGGAAATTCGTTTTCGCGTCTCCGGTGTAGCCGATGATGTCGGCAAGCTCGTCGAGGGTGTCGGCGGCGTACACGGTGGAGTATTCCTTGCCGAATCGTGCGAAGGCGCGAACGGGGAAGCCGTCGGCTCCGGTCTTGTATTCGGCCATATTCTGATGGACCTCTTCCACCATGTAATCGGAGGAGCGATCCATGGTCTCATGCCCGAAGCCCTGGTAGCTGAGATAGGTTTCCCAGTTCGAGTCGGTCACATTGGCCAAGATCATGCCTTCGGGGAGCATGTCCAGATAGCCGTTGGAGCCGTGCTTGACCATGGTCTCGTTCATGAAGCGCTTGCCGTCGTTGCCGAAGCACGGCCATGCTCCGCCGAATGCGAATCCGGGCACGCCGTTGATGCCGGCGGCCTGACCTGCGCGCGGACCGCCTTCCATGGTGCCGCCCGCCCACATGCACATGCGGATGCCGGAGCCGTCGCGGCCCATGCCGCCGATGGTGGATGCGTCGGTGCGGTCCTGGCCGTACGACCATGCCAGGTTGCGCATCTGATCGGAGAGGTCCAGACGCATGTCGGGGTTGCCGCCGAAGTCGCCCGCAGCTACCAGCACCGCCTTCGCGTTGATCTTGTGGTATGCGCCGTCGACATCCTTGAAGATGGCGCCGGTCACAGCTCCTGCGTCATCCTGGCAGAGCACAACGCCCTGATATCCCCACTTGATCGTGCCGCCCGCGGACTCGAATGCGGAATGGACGGAGCGGATCACGAACGGCCACATGTTGATGTTCGTCTCCTCGTCGCGCCACTGGGTCATCGCAGGCCAGGACATCTGTCCGCAGCAGGTGCCGGAGAAGTTCTCGTTGCCCTTGTAATTCGAGGTCTTCGCATACTTCTCGATGTACTCTTCAGGGATGTACTCCATGAGGAAGTCCAGCATCTCTCCGGAGCGGGTTGCGTAGTCGCGCACGATCTTCTGGTGGGCGTGACCGCGGGACAGACGCATGTACTCATTGAAGACTTCCATGGTGTCGATTTCGGGCGTGCCCTTGTCCATGAAGATCTTGGAGTTGTAGCAGGCCATGTCACAGGCGTATTCGTCGTATTCGTCGTAGGTCTGCATTTCTGCGATGGTGACCTCAGCGCCCAGCACCTGTGCATGCAGCGCAGCGGCTGTTCCCGCATTGCCGGCGCCGATGACCAGGATTCCGGTATCTTCTTCGTCGGCGATCTCCTCGATTGCGGGAGCTTCGCCCAGCCATGCTGGCACGTTGAGCATGAAGTCGGCTGGTTTGATGTTCAGGGGGTCGCATCCGCCGCCGGCGGAAAGCACGCCATCGCCTTTCGAGATGATGTACTCTTCAGGCGTGGTTGCCGCCACCTTGTCGGGGTTCTCGCCTCGGTTGAATGTGGAGAGCTCCTGCATCACATCGTACGTGCTGCTTTCGGCCGGAGCATCTGCCGAATCGGTCGATGCGGTGCCGCCCTTGGGTGCGCACCCGAAAGCGGTGAGGGCGGCTACGCCCATGGTTCCGGCTGCGGCGCCCTTGAAGAAATCGCGACGCGTCCAGTTCGTTTTTGCCATCAAATCCTCCTTTTGGTGTATGGCATATCCGGCTCGAGCGCACCGGGTCCGCGCTGCGCGGCTCTGGTCGAGAGAGGGGGATCCGTATTTTGGAGGGGGGAATCGGATCTGCGGTGCGGAAGCGATGCGCTGAACATCGGGGGCCGTTCCCTTGCGGCCTGTACCGAGAATGGCCTTTCGCGGCGCTTCGCGGTATCGCGGTAAAGGCTGAAACGCCGTCTGCGCGTCGAATCATCCGAAAACGCGATACATCGCGGAAATGGTTGATGGTATAGTGAACCCGCATTTCAGGAGGGGATATGTCGAAAAACCAAACTGCCGCCCGTTGCGGCGGATTCGATGGCCGCGCCGTAGCGCTTGCGGCCGGTATCGCGTGCTCGTATGCGGCCATCAAGTCGTTTCTTACCGGAGCTCCGGCCGGGGTGCTTGCCGTATCCGGGTCTTTCGCCTTCGGGCTCGGCACGTGTCTTTCCATTGCCCTGTTCGGAGCGGTTGCCGCGGTTCTGATATGCTTCGCCTGCGCGTTCGCGGATGGCCTTGCAATCGATGACGGCCGTGTCAGGTCATGGAATCGCAGCGGTTCGGTGCTGATGATTGCGGCATGCGTGATCGCGCTCATCCAGCCTTTGGCGGGGTGGACATCGTGGCTTGCGACCGCCTGCGTCGGCATCGTCGGCGGATTGGGGATTTTGGCCGTGGCGCTCAGCTGGGGCGTTGCCTTTTCCAGGGAAGAGCCTCTGTTCGCGTTGACGGTTGCCGCGGCCTCCTTCGCCGCAGCGCAGGTTTTCGATTTCGCTTTCGGGTTGTTCCCGGACGCGGGCATGCACTACGCTGCAGTCGCCGTCCTTACGGCTGCAGCCCATTTGGTGTTCTCGGCGTCATTCGTTGCCGCGCGGGAGTCCGGTGCGGCAACGCCGCGTGACGTGCGGGAGGAATCTTGCGGGCCGGCAGCCGTCCGCGACCAGGCATCTGCTGCGGCAAGGCTTCTTTGGATGCCGCTGGCGGGAGCCGCGCTGATGGTGTTCATCTTCGGCCTTACCTGGGATCCCGTTGCATCGGGGGAGAACCGTTTCGACGTCGTGGAGCATATCGGCGAATTGCGCACGCTCGGCGGACTGATCGGAGCGGTCGCCGTGTTCGCCTTCGCTTCCAGGGGCGGAGGTGCGGCGAGGCTTCGCATGATGCACGGGACGCTTCTTCCTGCGGCGGTGGCTGTCATCTTGGCATTGCCGGTCATCACCGTGGACGAAGGGTCTTTCCTCTCGCATGTATTCCAGGTGCTCCAGTATGCAGGTTTCGCGATCATCCAGTTGTCCGTTTGGTCGGCCATGGTCGCCACTTCGCAGAGCGTGCGCATCCATCCCGGGGCCGTGTTCGCTGCGTCGATGGCCGTTTTCGGCGCTTCGGGAGCCATCGGCATTGCCCTCATCCATGTCATAGGCCTCGGCGGCAAAGAGCTCTGCGTCCTTTTGCTTGCTGCGTACATGGCGCTCATTGCAGCATCGTTTGCGCTTGAAACCCGTATTGAGCGCACGGCGCGGGCGGAAGACGAGATTCGCCCGGAATCCTTCATCCGCCGTCGATGCGATGAGCTGCGCGATGCGTGCGGCATTTCGCCTCGTGAAGCGGAGGTGCTGTTCTATCTGGGCCGCGGTTACAGTCTCGCCTATATTTCGCGTAAGCTTTTCGTCTCGGAAAGCACTGTGCGCACGCATGTGCATCATATCTATGCGAAGCTCGGCATAAGCTCGCGCGAGGATCTGCTCGACCTTATCGACGGCAATGACGCATAGGAGCGTTGCTCGGGCAGCTGCGCGCCATTCCGGCTTCGTCGTGAAATTATTTTGAGACCGCGGCATTTCTCGCGGGATTGCCGCTTGCGCGGGTGTATCATCCTTGCAGTCCTTTAAGGCGGTACAGAGAGACCGGCAAGGCCATCGCGATCGCGCCGAATCGCAAATACTCGGCGCATTCACGTGCCTTCGCCTGTCGGCAAGGCTTTTTTTATGCCCGATGCCGGCTGGCGAGCAGGGTCGGGTCTGTACGCACTCAACCGAAGAGAGGAGTGTGTATGAAAGACACCTATAAGGTGAAATCCGTGGTCATGGACGCCGCGGAAATCGAGCGGTCGCTTACGCGCATCGCCCACCAGATTCTTGAGACGAACCGCGGCGCAGGCAATCTGGCGCTTGTCGGCATCGTCACCCGAGGCGATCTTCTGGCCAAACGATTGGCTGACAAGATCGAAGAGATCGAAGGGACGAAGGTTCCCTTGGGAAGCCTCGACATCAGCTTCTACCGTGATGACTACCTCACCATGTTCGCTCCTGAAATCCATGAGACGCGCATCGGCTTCGCCCTTGACGGCAAAGACATCGTACTGGTCGATGATGTGCTCTACACCGGACGCACCATCCGTGCCGCGCTCGACGCCATCATGGATCTGGGCCGTCCGAATACCGTGCAGCTTGCCGTCCTGGTCGACCGCGGCCATCGCGAACTGCCCATCCGCGCCGATTACGTGGGCAAGAACGTTCCTTCCTCGCGCGATGAGAATGTGCGCCTGTTCCTCGAAGAGGTCGACGGCGCTTCCGCTGTTGAGATTCTTGAGATGAAGCCGGGCGAGCGCGCCGGTTCCGCACCTTTGGGAGGTGAATAAGGCGATGGCCTTCAACCATAAGCACCTTATCGATATCACGGAGTATTCCGATACCGACATCATGACCATCCTCGAGACCGCCAAGGCGTTTTCCGAGGTCAACCAGCGTGCGATCAAGAAGGTTCCCACGCTGAAGGGCAAGACCATCGTCAACATGTTCAACGAGCCCTCCACGCGTACGCGCAGCTCGTTCGAGCTGGCGGAAAAGCGCCTGTCGGCCGACAGCCTGAATTTCGGCGGCTCTTCGACGGCCACGGTGAAAGGCGAAAGCCTCATCGACACGGTGGCCACGCTGAATTCCTACAAGATCGACATGGTGGTCGTGCGCGACAAGCATGCAGGCGCGCCGCATATCATCTCCCAGCACACGCCGGCATGCGTCATCGACGCGGGCGACGGCAAGCATCAGCATCCCACGCAGGCGCTGCTCGACCTGTATACGATCTGGCAGCATAAGCAGTCTTTCGACGGCCTCAAGGTTGGCATCGTGGGCGACATCGGCCA
>CAUWJA010000123.1:0-5090 GCA_963558905.1 uncultured Eggerthellaceae bacterium | reverse complement strand
CGACCATCCGGCCCTGGGCCGGTTCGTCGTCTTGCGCCTTGCGCTGGCGCAACATCAATCAATGAGCAAAGAGAAAGGATCAATCCTTTGAGTTCCACCCGCACGCAGAATTCGCCCGCAAGCACCCGGACGCAATCGCTGCGCAAAACCGAACGCCACGACATCATGGTCGTGGGCGTCATCATCGCAGGCGCCTTCCTGGCCATCCTCAACCAGACCGTCTTGGCTCCCGCACTTCCCGGCCTTATGGAGTCATTCCAGGTGAACGCCGGCACCGCGCAATGGGTTACCAGCATCTACATGCTGATCAACGGCATCATGGTTCCCGTTTCGGCCTACCTGATCGACAAGTTCCCCACACGCAGCCTGTTCTTCGCCTCTATGGGCGTCTTCATCGCTGGAACCGTGGTCTGCGCCATGGCTCCCAGCTTCGAAATCCTCATCGTCGGCCGCGTGCTGCAGGCCGCAGGCGCCGGCGTGCAGATGCCGTTGGTGGCCGTGGTTCCCATGTTGGTCTTCCCGCCCGAGAAGCGCGGCACCGCCATGGGCATGGCCGGTATCGTCATGTCCGTCGCCCCCGCTGCCGGCCCCGTGGTGGCCGGCATGATCATCGACTCCATGGGCTGGCGCGCCATGTTCTGGTCCATCGCGCCGCTGGGCGTCCTGGTGCTGTTCGTCAGCTTCTTCTTGCTGGGCAACGTGGGCACCGTGAAGAACCCCAAGCTGGACATGCCTTCGGTTCTGCTTTCCACCGTAGCTTTCGGCGGACTGCTCTATGGCTTCTCCAGCGCTTCCTCGCTCGGATGGGCCAATCCCATCGTGATCGCCGTCATCATCGTCGGCGCCGCATGCCTGATCTGCTTCGTTCGCAGGCAGAAGAAGCTCAAGGAACCGCTGCTTGACCTGAGCACGCTGTCCTCCCCCGTCTTCGCCGCTTCCGCCATCATCGTCACGCTGATCAACTGCGCAGCCGCCGTAACCAACGTCACGCTGCCCATCTTCCTGCAAAACGTGCTAGGCGCCAGCGCCTTCGAAACCGGCATGGTCATGATGCCCGCCGCCGCAGTAGGCATCCTCATCAGCCCGCTTTCCGGCGTCGTGTTCGACAGATTCGGACCCCGCGGCATCGTGCTTTGCGGCCTGGCCGTCATGAGCGCCGCCCTCTTCGGCTTCACGCAGATCGGCGCAGGCACATCCCTGTTCGTGGCTGCAGCGCTTTGCACGGCGATGGCCGCAGGCCAGACCATGGCGAACATGCCCGCCAACACCTGGGGCATCAACGCGCTGTCCAACGACAAGATCGCCCATGGCAACGCCATCAGCAACACGGGACGTCAGGTGGGTGGCGCTATCAGCACGGCTCTGATCGTCACCGTCATGACCATGGTCACATCGGCGAATGCAGGATCGGGCCTTGTGGAATCCACCGCCGCGGGCGTTCAGGCCGCATACGGCATCTGCGCGCTGGTGGGTGCCGCAACCCTGATCTATGCTGTCGTCAAAGTCCGTTCCGCAAAGAAGTTCACGGGCGCGGGCGATGCAGCCGCCGACGCGTCCGGATCCGATTCCAAGGAGGCTTGAACCATGCCCATCGAATCCACCTCCGTCGGCGCCATCATGGAGCGCGAGGCGTATTGGTGTCCAAGCGACGCCACCCTCAAAGATGTCACCAAGCAGCTCATCGAGCTTGGCGTGAGCAGCCTGCCTGTCGTGGACGACAGCATGCGCGTCGTGGGATTCATCAGCGACGGAGACATCATGCGGGCCATCGCCGAGCACAAGACGCATTCCATCTTCTCCGGCGGCGCCGCCACCATGCTCTACTACGACGATGAGAGCATCGAGCAGAAGGTGCTCGCGCTGCGCAGCCGCAACGTCATGGAGCTTGCTGCCCGAAAGGTGCTCTGCGTCACCGAAAACCAAAGCGTTGGCCGCGTGGCCGACATACTGGCCAAGAAGAAGTTCAAGAAGCTGCCCGTGATCGACGGCGAAGGCCGTCTCGTAGGCATCATCCGCCGCTCGAGCATCATGCGCTACGCCTTCGACCTTCTGTTCCAAACGGAGGATGCAACCCGCTGACCTTCATCCCCGACTCCGGAAGCCAACGTGCGCCGTCTTTGCAGACACTCCGAGAGACAAACATCGCCCCGAACATGCGGGGCGATGTGAGAGGGGCGAATGTGATACGAGGCTCAGAGATTGGCAACCTCTCGACCGCACAGCATGCCGAAAGTCACGCAGCGACCTGCATTGAGACCCGCAGCCAGATTGGGGTAGGTGCCATTGTAGTAGTTGCCCGAATCGTTGCCGATGACGTACAGACCTTCGATGGGCTTGTTGTCCGCGTCGAGCGCCTGGAATTTCGTGTTGATCTTGATACCGTCCAAGGTGCAAAGCGCCATGCCAGACAGCTTGCAGGCATAGAATGGCGCAGTACGGACAGCGGACAGACGGAACGCCTCCTTGCCGTACTGGGTATCCTCTTGCGCGTCATAAAGCGCGTTGTAATTCTCCACCGTCTTCAGGAAATTCTCCTTATCGATGCCGAACGCATCAGCGATCTCCTCAAGCGTATCAGCCTTGACGATCTTACCTTCCGCGATGAAATCCTCGATGATTTTCGCAGTGCCATCGATTCCCTCAGGGTCCATCTGATTGGTTCCCTCGCGCTTGATCAGCGTCGAGCAGCCGATGGTGCGGAATCGGTCGATATCCTCCGCCCAATTCGCGTCCCAGATGTTGAACCACGCGCTCTGCGTGCTCTTTTGAGCCAGCGCATGAACCAAGAAGTCGTATGGGCTCGACTCATTGGTGATGCGTTCACCTTCGATGTCGACTTTCAGGAACGGCTGCGTTGCAGCATGGAAGTAGCCGAAGTCCATGGCAAACGGATCGCCCGGCAACTGATCGGGACGCATAATGCCACGGTCGAAGACCATGGTAGTGGGGTTCTCGTCTTTGACAGCGCCAGCCCACAGGCAAGCCTTGATGCCGGTGCCCTGAGAGTTGAAGTTGGAATGAGGCACTACACCGCACAGACCCTTGGCGGTTTCACCCTGCAACGCCATGTACATATCGGCGTTGTTGGCGTATCCGCCGGTTGCGACGATGACGCCCTTGGATGCGTTTATGCGCACGTATTCGCCCGCAGCATTGGTCGCATACACACCAACGACCTTCTCACCTTCCTTAATCAGGCACTCCATGCCCGTCTCGTACATGAGGGTCGCATCGGCTTGGGCCAGGAAGTTGCCCTCGAGCAGTTTGTACGTCACACCTTCGGCGCTTGCCTCGTCTTTGCCCATTTTACCGTTGTCGAGCATGGCTCCGTGACCTGTAGGCCAACACTTGTAGTTGGTCTTTTCGGGCGGCATATTCCATTCCACGTCGATTTTGCACTGATCAACGCCATCGACCAGGTCGCAGTACCAGCCCACAGCCTCAGCTGAATTGTCGGTCCACAGACGATGCAGGTCGTAAGAGGAGTAGTTCAGAGAATAGTGCACCAAGTCGTTGGCGATCTCCACCGGATCGATCTGCGCTCCCACTGCCTGTTGACGAGCAGAGTTGACGGCTCCTACCGCAGAGCCGCGCACGCCCGTGCCTATCTGGTACTTCTCGATGAGCAGCGTCTTGGCACCTTCCATGGCGGCGAAATTAGCAGCAATGATGCCTGCACATCCGGCACCTACGACCAACACCTCCGTATCGATGGCTTCAACGCAATCGGCGTCGGTGATTGCGGGTGGCTCGCCGAGCCATGCGGGGACATCCGACGAAGTTTCTGTCTGCGAAGCAGACGGCGCATCCTTGCTATCATCGGTTCCCGACGATGTCGGAGCGCAACCCACCATGCCCAATGCAGCCGCAGCGCCTGCCGTCAGCGCGCCTGCGATGAAATTCCTGCGGTTCATTTCCATTCCGAACCCCATCCCTTCCTCATGCGTATACGCTTTGCAGCGTTTCTCCCTCCGCAAAATGCGGCTTCATGCAGCCCCTCCATGTATCCGGGGTGTTCCGCACGGGATGCATGATGCCCGAATCGCACGCATGGCCACCATCGTGCAAAACCGTGAATCCAAGTTTTCCCAGGTGAAATACATCACATCTTTCACGTGAATTGTCAGGATTCAACCTGAAACCCTACAATGGGGTACAAGATCTATGGAGGGATTCATGTTTCAGTGGATACAAGCGCTCGATGGGGCGCTGCATAAGATAAGCATAAGATATTTAGGCATGGGGCTGCTCATAGCCTGGGTGTACTGCACCTGGTTCGCAGGCAACGACGAAACCATATCGCAGACGCTGTCCGCTTCCGTCATATTCTCCGCCGCAGGATTGCTTGCACTGACATTGAGAGCCGATAAGCGAACCCCTATCAAGCCCGCATTCATCCTTGCAGCCGGCATCACGGTCAGCATCACCACAGCGGCGTTTTCCTTCTTTGATCAGGAATGGCTCTGCATAGCCGCGGCGGCGTTGGGAGGCGCAGCGTCGTCGATCCTCTGCGTAGCATGGGGCGAGATGTTCTGCCAGATAGACCAGGAGACGGCAGAATCGTGTATTCCGGCATCGCTGATGGTCTTCTTCTGCGCCGGCGCAACGGTCATCATGCTGCCGACCGCACTTGGTGAAATCTTTTCGGCATCAATGCCGTTCATCTCATGCATCATGTTGCTGCTCGGCCGCAACAGACAGCCCGAGAGCTTCAGATTCCCCGAACCAGAGCATCCGTTCCGTGAAATGCTGCTGCCGTTGTCGAAACTGGCGTTGTGCTCCATGGCATGCAGCATCGCCACGGGATTCATCATGGCAAGCTTCTCCCCCACTGACCTACCAGCCGACCCCAACGGCCAGATTCCGTTCTACCTGGCTGGCGGCCTCGCGGCCATGGCGGTGACGATTGTCGCCATCGCACATACCAGCCGCATGAATTTCTCGCTGCTTTACGAATGGGCCATCCCCATGATTGTATTCTCACTGGCCTTCCGCATCATAGGGAGCCCCGCCTGCAATACCGCATCCGCAGTCATCGCGTGTACGGCAGCCGTATATGCGGAAGTGCTGTTCTACGCCATCTTCTCACG
>CAUWJA010000122.1:0-5118 GCA_963558905.1 uncultured Eggerthellaceae bacterium | reverse complement strand
GCGTGGTTATGCTGCCGCTGTTTTTACACCTGCAGAAGAAGTTTGAAACACCAAGAACGGCAGGATCCTGCAACGGTGGCGATGTAGCGCAACCGCATGACGCGATCACCCAGATCATCGATGAGTTCAAGCTTTCAGCCCGCGAATCCGAAGTGCTAGGGTACCTGGGACGCGGACGTTCCGTACCCTATATGCGCGAGGCCATGACCCTATCGAAGAGCACTATCGAAACGCACATCAAGCATATCTATGCCAAAACAGGCGTCCATTCAAAACAGGAGCTGCTCGACCTCATCGAGTCGCGGCAACAGTAAATGGCACCTGCTGAGGAAGGAAGGGCCTTAAGCCCTCCCTTCCTGTTCCGACGCGCACTTGCCCCTACGAGCATCCGCCAAGCTGCGCACCTGTCCGACGCCGAGCGCTCACCTACACGGCATCTTCGCGCAGGGCCTCGACCACACTGTCCATGCGGCAGCGGCGCAACCCGTAGGCAACGCTTACACCCATAGCCAGAACCACCAGGCACACAGCGATGCCCATATGGCCCCACGGGAGCACGAAGTCGAACCCTTCCATGGACAGCGTCATGGCGGAGTGCAGCAGCCACGCCACACCGGCCGAGATGATCAGACCGGGAACCAGGCCGCGTATGCCATAGCCCAGGCATTCGCATGCGATCATACGGCGGAACTGGGTGTTTCCCATGCCGACCGATCGCATGACCGCGAACTCACGGCGGCGCAGGATGAGCGAATTGGTCACGGTATTGAACACATTGGCGATTGCAATCAGCGTGAGGATGCCGGTGAACAGCATGGTGAGCACATCGACGATAGTGCCCATGACCAGATTGTCATCACGTGATGCGGCAAAATCGTAAGCCGAGGTCAAAGAACCGAGGTACTCATTCGCCCGTTTCTCGATGGCAATCGTTGCCGCCTCATGGTCTTCAGCATCGAACGCCGCAGTGATCGCAAACGAACTGCAGAATTGCTCATCTCCCATCAACGCCGCACCCGACACCGCCCGCAGCGGAACGACGATGGTGGGCTCATAGGGCACCGAACCGCCCATGATATCCGGCTCGGTTTCAGCCAACGCCGCGACCTCGAGCCCGACCTCAAGGGTTTTCACCTCGTCGAGGGGAACCTGGACCATATCCTCTCCCACACGCTCGCTGCCAGGACGGTCGGCGGCGCTCCCCTCTCGCACAAACGCCATGATGCCGGTTCCGTCGCTCGAAAACGTCTCAAAGCCATCCTCGAGGCCGCCGTATACGCTCTGAACCGCGCCTGCATCCTTGAACAGCTGGTCTATGGCGTAACGTTCCCCGCCGCGGATCACGGAATCCCTCACCGCAATGCCCTTGAATTCACCGGCAGCGAACTCCGCAGGGTCAAGCCCGCACCGTTTCGCATACTCGTCGAAAGACGCGTCATCCATGACAGCCAACGCTCCTATGACCGCATATCCGCCCGCAGTTCGGTCCGCGATATCATCGTAAGACGAATTCGCGAACGCGGACGTGGCCATGGAGTCAGGGATCCGGTAGATGACCCCCCCTCATGGAGTACCAGCCGCGGCCGGTCACGCCATCCATCGACGTAAGCTCTTCATAAAGCCCCTCCGCCCGGCCCAAATCGCCGAGCGCACCGGAGCTCAAACCGATATCGTAATCGGCAGCAGACCCCATGACATCGCTCGTGATGCGCAGATACGTGCTGAACGAGCCTGCGGCCATGAGCAGCACCACCGCCACTGCAAGCGACACCGATGCCGCAGTGCCCTTGCCCCGTCCGCGCTTGCGGTTCAGACGCGCGATTTCGGCGGGCGCACCGAACAGGCGGGCGAAAGAGATTCCGCGGGGCTTGAGCAAGCGCGACGCATCGGCCTCTCCCGTGACGCCGTGACGGCCCGCAGAGACCTCACGGCCGCCGTGCGCGTCACGCGATCCGCGGATAGCCTCCATGGCGGTCACGCGACTGGCGCGCAGCGCAGGAATCCAAGCGCTCATGATCACAGTGAGCAGGGTGAGCAGCGCCACCGCACCCAGCACCGGCAGATCGACATGCATCATGAAGGGGACCCGGAAGGCCAGCACCTGCTCGATCATGGGGGCGAGCCAACCCAGCACCGCGCCCGTGCCGGCGATGCCGACCAGGATGCCCAGCGGGATGCCTGCAAGCGACATGAGCCCCGCTTCGTAGAACACCGATGCGCGGATCTGGCGCTTCGATGCACCGATGGATGCGAGCAGGCCGAACTGGCGCTTGCGCTCCGCCACGGAGATGCCGAACGCGTTGTAGATGAGCGACACGCACGCCAGGATGATGATCGCCGCCAACACGGCCGCCATCATGCCGAATGTATCCCAGATGGCGCGGTCATCGAAAAGCCCCAAGTGGCGCAGAAGCCCGTAGTGCACGTCAGGTCCACGGTCACGCGTGGCATACGAATCGAGAACGGAAGAGATGTGGTCCATCGATTGCGGGTCGGCAAGCACGGCATAGGCCAAAACCGCACCTTCGGAGCCGGCATCGTCCACGGTGAGCGCGGCGCGTCCCACAGACGTAGTCAGCATCCAGGCCGACGAATCGTAGAAGCCGACGATCGTGTAGGTATTTTCACGGACGGATTCAAGCGTCTCATCGGGCACGCCATCGCCGTCCATATCGTCGACGGTTCTGGCAGAGGATAGCTGCTCACCGCCAGCGGAAATGCGCACGCCCACATCAAGCGTCACCGTGTCGCCCACCTTGCAGGCTTCTCCGAACAGGTCGTTCTCTCCGCTATAATACGAAGGCAGCATGATTTCGCCGGGTTTCTCCGGCAAACGGCCTTCGCTCGCCGAAATGGCGCATATCGACGACACATCTCCTTGGGCACCCACAACGCTCAAGTACTCACCTTGACGCATGGCATCCTCGTAGGGCAGGTCGACAAAACCCATATCCGTAAGCGTTGCGACCGATTCGATCTCAGGATCCTGCGCCATCCGGGCGGCGGGCTCGGAATCAGTCCAAACCTTGGCAGTCCAGGTGCCCGAGGTGACAAGCTCATTGCGGTACATGAAATTGCCGAGGCTGCCCACCGACGTGAGCACGGCCGTGAGCAGGACCGCAGCCAACGCGATGCCCGCGATGGTGACCGCGGAGCGCACCTTGTTCTTCGCCAAGGAGCGCCGCGTGAAGGTTGTCATGATGCTCATCGGCGGATCCTCTCATCGGAGACGATGCGTCCGTCCTCGATGGCGATGATGCGATCGGCCATGAGTGCGACAGATTCGTCATGGGTGATAACCATGAGCGTCTGACCTGCAGATTTGTTTGCATCGCGCAGCAATGCCATGATTTCTCCGCTGTTGCGGGTGTCCAGGTTGCCCGTAGGCTCATCGGCCAGCAGGATCGCGGGCGAATTCATGAGGGCGCGCCCGATGGCCACACGCTGCTGCTAACCGCCGGAGAGCTGGCTGGGAAGATGCCGTTCTCGACCCTGCAGACCCAATGCGGCAACCAATCCCTGCAGCCGGTCCTGATTGACCTCGCGGCCGTCGAGCGCCACCGGCAACGCCATGTTTTCGACCACGTTGAGTACTGGCACCAGGTTGTAGAACTGGTAGACCAGCCCCACCTCGCGGCGACGGAACACCGCCAGTTCCTCATCGCTGCGCCCATACACGCTCTCGCCATTGAGATACACCGCACCCGAGGTGGGACGGTCAACGCCGCCGATCAGGTGCAGCAGCGTTGATTTGCCTGAACCCGATGACCCCACAATGGCCACGAATTCGCCTTCCGCCACCGAAAACGACACATCGTCGAGAGCTCGCGTGGCGCTGGGGCCTTCCCCATAGATCTTCGTAAGATGGTCGACAGTCAAGATGTCCATGCCATCCGCCTTCCTTCCGATTGTTCCATGGGTACAGTCTCCCTCGCGCACCTTGCCGGGCCATGACCGCAGCCTTACGGGACTGTAATTCTTACGAAGGGCCGCGCACTGCATCTTCCGCAAACGCGCGTTTGCGGCTGCCGCCCGCAGGCGTATGTTCCATGCAATTCTTCACGATGTTCTGCAGCGCCTCCGCCATCCACAGCGCATCGCCCGTGAATGCTGCGTCCTCTTGGACATCCACCGCAAGTTCGACGGCGCGCACGTCGAAGGACGCACCCAGGGGATCGCATGCCCGTTTGACCACATCGGCCACCTTGGCCTCGCCGCAATTCAGCACCAACGCGCCCGAATCTATCTTCGCAATCTTGAGCAGCGACGTGACCAGCCACGATATGCGATCGACCATGGTTTCCACCTGACGCGTGAGCCGTGCGCGGGTCGCATCGTCTGGAGCGGAGGCAATCGATGCCACGGTGAGCCCCATGGCCGTAAGCGGCGTACGGATCTGGTGCCACACGTCCGCCAAAGCATCTGCCAGGGCGCGTTTCTCATCCTCGAGCTGGCCGCTCACGCGCACGAGCTTCGCCACCATCTTCGAAATCTCATTGCGGAGGATGGCGACATCCCCTTCGCGGTACAGCGAAAAATCAACGGAGCGGCCGTCGTGCAGCACCTCATCGACCTCTTCGGCAAGACGGGCGACCTCCGCGTAGCGCCGCACGGAGACCGCGGCGAACGACACCGTGCACGCCGCTCCGCACACAGCGCTCCACAAAGCCGATGGCGCACCGGAAAGAGCCCACGCCGACACCGTGAACGCGGCAACGACAAGCAGCATGCCTGCCGTTTGGACGACGAAGGAGCGGTTGCGCAGCGCACGGGAAAGCGACGCGGCCGTGTCACTCCCCTACCTTGTAGCCCAAACCGCGCACCGTCTGGATCAGGAAGGGCTCAGCCGGGTCGTCTTCTATCTTCTCGCGTAGCCGTTTGATATAGACGTTGAGGGCGTTGTCGCTGATGTATTCGCCTGCGCTATCCCAGATGGCATCACGCAGGTTCTCCCTGGTGACCAGCTTTCCTTTGCTGGCCGCGAAGTAGAGGAGCAGCTTGTATTCAAGCGCTGACAAGGCAACTTCGGAACCGCGTTTTTCAACCTTCGCGGCGGCGGTATCAACGACGACGTCGCCGAAGCGGATTCGAGAGTCGACGGTTGAAGCACGTCGCAGC
>CAUWJA010000121.1:0-5133 GCA_963558905.1 uncultured Eggerthellaceae bacterium | reverse complement strand
GAACTTCAGCAGATAATTGCCGTTCTCAAGGGCGAACACATCCTTGGTCTTTCCGGAATAAACGAGTTCCTGGCTCATGGTGGAATTCCTTTCATTTACGTCGCAAGCCTAACTTTGCGAGTGTACAACACCTGGCGTCGCATCGCAGGCGGATGCCATCCGGTCACGCAAAAATTCACGCAGTCGAAACAGAGCGCGCGGAGCGCATGGGCCGAAGGGCGGCATTTCTCCCAGCGGCCGCCCCGCCAACGCTAACGCAAGGCGGATTCGCCATTGAGATAATGCTCGGCGAACACATGGTTTGCGGCGGATAGAACCATCGCGCGGACCAGTACAGTCTGCTCCGTACGTTTGGTCTCGAAACTCGGCAAGGGCTTGCCCGTGAACGCGAAAGCCTCGTGAAGCGCATTCTCGAACTCGCGGCACACATAATCATAGGCGACGTCGAGCGGATACGTGCTCTTCTGCACGGCGTAGAACCGGGCCACCTGGTCGACAGTGAACACCGGTTTGAAGATCGCCATGGCTATGGCATAGGCAAGATGCTCCCTGTAATAGCGCTTCTTGATCGCAGGAGGGACAACGCCCATCTTCACATAATTGTTCATCATGGGTTTGGTGATAGGCTCGCTCAAGATGGGTTCCATAGCCTGGTTCACGACAGAAAGCGCCTGCTCAAGATACAGCCCCATATCGGGCAGACTCTCGAAGCCGGGGCATTTGAATGCGAGCAGATCCTCCGTGCGCGATCGGGCAGAGCCGCACGCATGCACTTCGTAATCAAATCCAACCGCGCCTTTATCCTCAGCCACCCCTACCCCTTTCGTTTCCTTTGCCGCAGCTGGCATGCTGAACCGGCATACGCGATGCCCCCTTCGGAGCAACGCACTTGCCGGAATTCCAGCATCCGCTTTCAACGCTATGGTATCGCGTTTCGCGTATGCGGTTGAGCCGCAATTGTGATTTTAATCATTCTGTTGTCGCATGTTCAACATGCTATGTTAGTATTCCCATCATCGTATGTTTAACATGCGATTGCATTATACTCAACATGACATGAAGACCGCAACAGCTTACAACCTATCCGCATGCACGATCGCATCGGAGGAAGGGAGACCCATGTCCCTTGATGAAAAGAAAGTCAAGCGCCTCATCGGGATGATGAACGAGATGACCACCGTCAAAATTCCCCCCATGAAGCCGGTGATTCGCTGCTTCGAAGCAGGCATGGATGAGGACATTCTTGAATATCTGCTGCGCGTGGGCACTGCCGGCCACTCCAAAAAGACCCTTGAGGAACTCTACCGAACCATGCGGGCAACGGGAGAGATAAGCGCAAAGCGCACTTGGGATGAGCTATGGGCCGAACTGATGGTCATGAGCTTCCTTGTTCCGCAGGAAAACAAGGATTCCTATGAACTGGCTTCTATTTTCCCGGGATGGATCGAACTCTCCACTTCGGGTCCCCGTACAGAGCAGAGAATAGCCATCATGGAGCACTTCATGGAATTCTGGCAGCTGCTGCGCAAGCTCAACAAGCCGCTCCTGCGCCAGCTCACCGACGCGAAGGGCATCAAAAAACGCGACGCAGGCCGATCCGCCATGGGAACATTGACGGCCGTCACGCCCTCAAGCCGCGCAATCGCCCGGCAGTCTTCGGACGCAAGCCGCACCATCGCCGTAGACGAGCCCCTTGCAAGCGAGCAACGGGTGCTGACCAAGGGAACCGCTTTCGAGATCCTCGCCCGTCACAAAGACGAAATCGCCGTCATGAACTGCATCTGCCGAAATCATAAAGAGATCGCTACAGGCGAATCATGCGACCACGGCATCCCTCTTCAAAGCTGCATGCCCGTAGGCGCTATCGCCCGGCAGCTTGTGGAATCCGGAGTGGCGCGGGCGGTGCTCTACGATGAGGCAATCGCCATGATGGAAGATTTCGAGCGCAAAGGCTGCATCCACACCACGTTCCACTATGCGGGCAAGGCCGACCATGAGACCATGGCCATCTGCAACTGCTGCACCGACTGCTGCCTGATGTATGGCGGCTGGCAGAATGGATACGTATCGAAAGTCCAGGTCAAATCCTACAGCAAACCGGTCATCGTGGACGAGGCGGCTTGCACGGGATGCAATCTCTGCGCCACGCACTGCCCTACCGAAGCGATCGGCTACAGCAAAGCGGAAAACAAGCTCGTCTTCGACTACGAAAACTGCGTGGGATGCGGCCAATGCGTCACCCAGTGCCCCTTCGGCGTGCAACGCATGGTCGCCGATGAACGCCATGTGTTCGTGAAAACAAGAAAGCCGGGTGAGATCAGTGCATGAAGAAGCCGTCTGCACCGAAATCATGGAGATAGCCCAACGCGCGGCCGAACGCAACGGCATGACCCGCATCGCGCGGATCGCAGTGGCAGCAGGACCGCATTCATGCCTCAACGAGCAGGAACTGAATTTCTACTTCCACGTAGTGCAGGAGGGCACATGTATGGAAGGCGCCTGGATCGATGTGGAGCGCGATGAATCCTTGACGGGCATCTCGCAGATGTACGTCCGCGCTATCGAAGGAGCGTGACCGGCATGAAAACAGTGGCAGTGAACGAAAATATCCTGGACCGCAACAACCGGACAGCCCAGCAGACCGCCGAAGAGCTTGCAGCGCGCAAAATCAAGATGGTGAACCTGCTGGGGTCGCCCGGAGCCGGAAAGACGACGCTCATAGAAGCAGCGATGGCCGTTGGCGGAATCGAGCGGTCCCGGATTGCCGTGATAGAAGGGGACTTGTATACGGCCCAGGATGCACTCCGCATGAAAGCGCTGGGCATCCAGACCATCCAAATCAACACACAGGGCGCATGCCACCTCGAAGCCGACGCCGTTGCCCGCGCGCTCTCGCGGCTCGACCTGGAAGGCGTGGAGACCGTCATCGTGGACAATGTCGGCAATTTGGTATGCACATCCGAATTCCTTCTAGGCGAAACGATGCGCATCGGCGTATTGTCGGCCACCGAAGGCAACGACAAGCCCCTCAAGTACCCGCTCATGTTCCAAACTGCCGGCGCGGTGGTGCTCAACAAGATCGATTTGGCGCCTTACACCGATTTCAACGTCGAACGCTTCCGCGCTGACATCCGCACGCTGACCGACGCGCCCATCCTGACCTGCTCTGCCCGCACGTCAGAAGGCATGGCCGAAGTGGCCGCATTGTTCATATGACCGCATTCCCGCAGGCCGTCCATCAGGCGGCCTTTTGCCTTCCCGAAGGCCCCATAAACTGGCAGGATTGGCAATCACCATGGCGGCAGCGCACCGGACCAGCCATAATGCAAGGCACCGGCTGAGACGTCGGAAATGGTCGAACCGCGAACCATCTCCGATCGACCGGACCGGAATCGCCGATCCGAAAGGATGCGCCATGGATGCCAGCACAGTCGCCCCACATGCCGAAAAACTCACCGTCCGCCGCACCACCGCAGCCGACCTGGACTGCGTTATGGCCTTCTACATGCGCATGATCGACGAAATGGAAGGCCAGGATTTCGACGTCCAATGACGCCGCGGCGTCCACCCTTCCGACGAGCTCATCGCCACCAGCACCGAAAGCGGCGAGTGCATCGTCGGCATCGCCGACGACGGCAACATCGCATGCGCGATGATCGTGAACCATATCGACACGCCCGGCTACGAAGCCGTCCCCTGGACGGTTCCGGCAACGCGCGAAGAGGCCGGCGTGATCCACGTGCTGGCCACGCTGCCGGAGTACCACCACCGCGGCTTCGGCAAGCAGCTTATCGCCGGTGCCATCGAGCTATCGCGCGAGGCCGGGCTCAAGGTGCTGCGCCTTGACATGCTCACCTACAACTGGCGCGGCCGCAAGCTCTACGAATCCTGCAGATTCAAACTCCTTGGCACGTTTCCCCTGCATTACCAACTCCTGGGCACTGCCGACCTGGATCTGTTCGAGCTCGCACTGCAGCATTTGTTCGAGCCCGCACTGCAGCGATTCCGTCCGCAAAGCAGGGTGGAAACCGGCAATTATTCCCGATTTCCACCGTTGCGGTCAACCGCGTAACTGCGAATTTACACACCGATATGGACTTGAACCCCGATTTTCCCAAACGGAACCAAAATCGAAGTCTTTCGGGCTTTGACGACGGCACAAGGCACTCTCGTACCCAAGCGCCATTTGCGTCGCTGACACCGCCATCCCTTTCACCTGGTGCTTCCCAGGCGATTCGGCCGAATGCGCCCGAATCATACAATTTGCTGGCGCTAAAACGAAAAGTAAAACCCGAAACACTTGGATTCTGGCACCAAGACCCCAAACAAATGCCAAGTCCGCAACGCTTCGCCCATCTCCTGGCCTTTGGAATGACACCGCCTTCAGAACCGCACCCCCTCCATTGCAAGCAATCGCTCAAGGTTTCTCTGCTTGCGAATCTGCACCGCCGTCAGCTTGCGCTTATGCGATCCCGCCCTCTTTCGTATCAGCTCAGCGATGGCGTCGAGCGTCACTGAGCTTCGAATATCAACCTCGGAAACCTGGATGACCTTCCAATCTGAAAGCTCAAGAGCGTGCACACGCTTGAAGTCGTTGATGCGTTCTTCGGGATCGCTGTGGTGTCGACGACTTTCGTATTCGACATCAATGCGCACTTTCGGCCAGCAAAGATCAGCCAGAAGATACTGCCTTCCCGCTATCCGCGCAGCTTTTCCTGCTACGTCGATGCGGTAATTCATCGCAGGCATGCCAAGCCCCCTCCCGCCCATTCTGACAGGCAGGCCGAGCACCATCGCCAGCCTTGTCTCCTGAAACGACGCCGACCCGTCCCTGAGATATCCGAGCAACCCGGCCTCCATCAGCTTTCCGGCACCATAGACTCCCCGATTCCTTCCCAAATACCCGACAATCTTGCGTTTCGTGGAAAGGGAGCTTAGGTTGCTGCAACTGCACGAAAACGTCCTCATCGTCGAATATGTTCCAGTCAGCTCGAATCCCAACAGCAACGACTCTATTGGGGAAAGACCCCGGCAGCACTGAACGAAAGCAAGCTCAGGGCAAACCGCATACACTCCATCTTCAATTTCGATAAATGAACGCGTGGCGAAATCCCGCGCACCCGAATGGGTGAC
>CAUWJA010000120.1:0-5262 GCA_963558905.1 uncultured Eggerthellaceae bacterium | reverse complement strand
TCACCGAGCAGGCTTTCGTCAAGAACCCCGACCAGACCATCAACGCTTACACCGACGAGGTCGCCAAGACCCTGGGCGGCTCCATCAAGGTCGTCGACTTCAAGCGTTTCGTCCTGGGCGAAGAGTAGAATCGGCATCGTTCGGCCCGCAGCATCGAGCTGCGTCGTGAACCGCTTTCGAATCTATGCGCCGGCCTTCGGGTCGGCGCTTTTCGTTATGGTTTTACCGCAGGGCTTGGCTGCTCGCGCTTCACGCGTCCGTGCGTTTCTGCGAAAATAGCCAGGAGCCATAAGCTATTCACATCAGACTCTTGTGCGCCTTGCAGGGCGCTTGCATATCAACGGGAGGTAATCCGCATGCCCAAAGAGATGATCGTCGTCGAAGGCGGTACTCCGCTTACGGGCGAAGTCCGTGTGTCCGGCGCCAAGAATTCCGCGCTCAAGCTCATGGCCGCATCCATTTTGGGCCAGGGGGCCTCTGTGCTGCACAACGTTCCCCTCATCAGCGATATCACCGTGATGGGCAAGGTGCTTGAGACGCTGGGCGCGAAGGTGTCGCGTGCCGATCATACGCTCTCCATCGACACTTCCGGCGTTGACTCATGGGAGACTCCTTACGAGCTGGTGTCGAAGATGCGTGCATCCATTGCCGTACTGGGTCCTTTGGTGGCCCGTTTCGGCAAAGCCCGTGTCGCCATGCCCGGTGGCTGCAATCTGGGAGCCCGCAAAATCGACATGCATATGGTGGGCCTGGAGGCTCTGGGCGTTCATTTCGAGACCGATCACGGTTACATCGAAGCCAGCGTTCCCGCGGGCAAGCTGAAGGGTGCTTACGTGGTGCTCGACTTCCCCAGCGTGGGCGCGACGGAAAACACGATGATGGCGGCTGTTGTGGCCGAAGGCGAAACGGTGATCGAAAACGCCGCCCGCGAGCCTGAGATCGAAGACCTTGCCAATATGCTCAACGCCATGGGCGCGTGCGTGCGCGGGGCGGGAAGCCCCACCATCACGGTGACCGGCGTGCCGCTGGAAGCCCTTCATCCATGCGAGCACACCACCGTGGGCGATCGCATCGAGGCCGGCACGTTCCTTGTCGGCGGTGCGCTCATGGGCGGTCCCGTCACGGTGACGGGCATCGATCCCTCATTTTTGCGTATGGCGCTCATGAAGCTTTCCGCCATGGGATGCACCGTTGAGACCGGGGAAGACCGGATCACCGTGTCCCGCACCGGCGAGCTTCGAGCCACCGACATCCAGACGCTTCCCCATCCGGGTTTCCCCACGGATCTTCAGGCGCAGTTCATGCTCCTCGCATCTGTCGCGCAGGGCAGCTCCGTCATCACCGAGAACGTATTCGAGAACCGCTTCATGTTCGCCGCCGAAATCGGCCGCATGGGGGCGGATATCGACATCGAGGACCATCACGCCATGATTTCCGGCGTCCCCGCCCTGCAGGGCACGTCCGTCAAGGCAACCGATCTGCGCTGCGGCGCCGCCCTTGTCCTGGCAGGCGTCTTCGCCGAAGGCGTCACGCAGGTCCACAAGGTGCACCACATCGACCGCGGCTACGAGGATTATGTCGGCAAACTCGCTTCCCTGGGCGCCAAGCTGCATCGTGAGCCCGATCCTGACATCGAGTTCGATCTGTAGGAGCCCCGTCGATGGTTACCCGACGCAAGCCCAATGGGGCGCACTATGCCAAAATCTCAAGAGGCGCCCGCAACGCGACTTTGGGAACGCATATCTCGCGTCCCCATAGCCCCGAGATAGATTTCGCCGGCAGCAGGCGCAATGCCCGAAAAAGCCTCGCAACCAACCGGCGCGCATCGGCACGCCATGGCGAAATCAACCAGGTCCTTCCGTCCACTTCCTCGCGCGAATCCGAGAAGGCCTATCAGAACCGCATCAGCCAACGGGCCTATACCGAGCGGATAGAGAAGCAGTCGCACCGCCGCACCGTCGTCATCGTCGCGCTTGCCGTGCTCATTGTGGTCGTGCTGGCATGTGCGGTGGCTGCGTTCGTGTTCGTTTCAGGCGTGGATAACCGCTTGTCTTTCGACGATGGCGATGCTGTGGCCGCCGCCCTTGCCGATCCCACGGATGACGACGGCGCCTATTACGCGCTCGTTGCCGGCGATTACTCCTATTCGGAAGAGGACGAAGGGTTCCTCGATGCCCTGATGCTGGTGCGCGTCGATGCGGCGAACGCGTCGGCTACCGTGCTGGCCATTCCGGGCTCGGTCCAGGTGACGCTTTCCGATGGCAAGACCCACCGCCTCGGCGAGGCGGCGTCTTTGGGCGATGCCGAAGCCATAACGGCCGTTGAGGCGCTTACGGGCGTGCAGGTGGCGCATTATGCCCGCATCGACGGCGCGGGGCTTGCGGCCTTGGTTGACGAATTGGGGGGCCTTACGGTCACCTTGCCCCAGGAAATCGATGATCCCAATGCCGGTTCCATGTATCTTCCGGCCGGAACCCAGACGCTTGACGGCGAGCAGGTCCTCTACGCGGTGCGTGCGGCGAATCTCAACGGATCGACCGAAGCACGTGCGCGCAATATCGCGCTTTTGGCGGAAGCGCTGGTCCGGAAGGCGGCCTCGGGCAGCGGGCTTGATGTCATGGTCCGTACCGACGTCCTCTCAGATGCCATCCGCTGCGATGCGGGCCTCATGGAATTCGCCTCGCTGCTGCGCGATGCTGCTGGCATCCCTTCGTCGAACATCCTCTACGGAATGGTCCCCTCAACGGCAACCCAATCGGCAGGCTATGAGGTCAGGACGGTGGATACGGCCACGCTCGCTGCCATGATGGACAATGTTCGCGCGGGCGAAGACCCCGCGGTCGACGCGTCGGCCATCATCGAATCGGTGGATAAAAGCTCGTTCACCATCGCCGTGCGCAACGGAACCTCCATCAGCGGTGCAGCCGCGAAGGCGTCCGACATGCTGACGGAGGCTGGTTTCACCGTCGATGAAGTGGGCAATACCGATTCAGCGGTCTATGATGAGACCCTGGTCATATATGCGGATTCCGACAAGGCCGAATGCGCCGAAGCGGTGTCGGCGGCTCTGGGCGCCGGCCGCGTTGTCAACAACAGCGTCCATTACGTGTACGAAACGGATGTGCTTGTGGTCATCGGCAAGGACTGGGAATCGGTAAGCTAGATTTGTGCCCGGCGGCGCATGCGAATCGGCGTGCTCTGCGCTCTGGGCCGTGCGCGCACCGACGCCCCTCGGCTTTCGCCGTTCGCCTTACGTGAAGGAGTGACATGCTCAACGAGATCTACCAAATGCTCGATCCCATCGCGTTCCAGATAGGCCCGTTTGCCGTGAGATGGTACGGCATAGCCTATGTGCTGGGCTTTCTGTTCGCGGCCTTCGTGCTGTTCCGGATTTCGAAACGCTGGAAGCTCGCCATCGATGCGGATTCGGTTCTGACCATCATGCTCTGCGTCATCCTGGGCGTGATCCTGGGCGGACGGTTGGGCTATGTGCTGTTCTACGGTGATGGGTACTACCTGCAGAATCCGGGGAAGATCCTGGCGTTCAACGAAGGCGGCATGAGCTTCCACGGTGGACTGATGGGCGTGCTGGTCTCGCTGGCCATCGCATCGAAGCTCACGCACATCCCGTATCTCACGCTGACCGACCTGGGCGCCATCGCCGTGCCCATCGGGTTGTTTTTCGGCCGTTGCGCGAACTTCATCAACGGTGAATTGTGGGGTGCTCCCACCGACCTGCCGTGGGGTGTGGTCTTCGGGGGAGCAGCGGGCGAAGTGATGCGCCATCCGTCCCAGCTCTACGAGGCTCTGCTCGAGGGCGTTGTGCTGTTCGCCGTCATGTTCGCGCTCTCGCGCCGTGTGCCGCCGCGCCCCCGCGGCACCTTCGGAGGATTGTTCCTCATACTCTACGGCACGTTCCGCTTCCTGGTCGAATTCATCCGGGAGCCCGATGTGCAGCTGGGCTATCTGTGGGGCGGATGGCTGACGATGGGCCAGCTGCTCAGCGTGCCTCTCATCATCGCAGGTGCGATTGTGCTGATTTTCGCCATCCGGAAAAAACTTCCCCAGCAGGGGGTTCCAGAAATGATACAAAACTAGTAACATATCAAGCGTCAACAACGGACGGGTGCGCGGCAATCAGCGCTGCGTATCGGCTCCGAGCGTGATATCGTTACTTTGCATACATAACCTGCCTGAATGGGCAAATGAAAGGGGTTTACCATGGCTCTGAAATTCTTCAAGTGCGAACATTGCGGCAACATCGCTGTCAAGGTTGTCGACGCGGGCGTCCCCATGATGTGCTGCGGCGAGAAAATGACCGAATTGGTTGCCGGTGCCGTGGATGCTGCCGTTGAGAAGCATGTGCCCGTGGTCGCCGTCGATGGCGCAACCGTCACCGTCAAGGTCGGCGAAGTCGAGCATCCCATGCTGGCTGAGCACTTCATCCAGTTCGTGGTTCTTGAGACCACTGCCGGTTTCCAGGTTGCCCAGCTTGTTCCCGAGACCGCTCCTGAAGCCGTCTTCGCGCTGCCCGAGGGCGCAACCGCACTGCGTGCCTATGAGTACTGCAATCTGCACGGACTTTGGGTCAAGGAGATCTAGAAGCACAATCTGCGGCCCGGTTGCCCCGGGCCGCATCGGTTTTCAGCCCGCATGCGCCGTAGAACCGCAAGCTTGGTGCTCTCGAAGGCGCAGCCCCCGTCAACTGGTATGATGGGCGGGTGCAAACATCCGATCCGAAAAGGAGAAGCTATGGCAATCGATAAAGAGAAGGTAGCCGCTGTGCTCAACCTGATCCGTCCCAGCCTGCAGGCCGATGGCGGCGATGTGAAGCTGGTCGAAGTGACCGATGACGGCATCGTCTACGTTGAGCTCCAGGGCGCGTGCAAGGGCTGCCCCATGAGCCAGATGACGCTGTCCAATGGCGTGGAGCGCATCCTCAAGGAGCACGTTCCCGAAGTTGCCAAGGTTATGCCCGTCTAAAGGGTATCCCGGCTTCAGGTCAAGCGCTCCGTGCGCATCTGATACAGTGAACGGGTCGGCATACGTGCCGGCCCGTTCTTTCATGTACCGTACAGGAGATTTGCCATGTCACAGCATTGCTGGGAATTGCGCGGTTGCGACGATGAGATGGGCGATCGCTGCCCGCATCAGACTTTGTGCCCCGCTGAATGCACCTTCGCCATCTGCCGCCGCCCCACCCATAAACGCGCCGATGTGTTCGAAGTGCTCGATTATCCCGAAACCGATCGCAACGCCGCG
>CAUWJA010000119.1:0-5286 GCA_963558905.1 uncultured Eggerthellaceae bacterium | reverse complement strand
ATGACGAAGCTTGAAACCCAGCTTGCGATAACGGCCTCCGGCGTGATGACGTTCATGCCCACCTGCATGCAGACGGCGATGTTGATAGCGAGAGTGATGGTGATGCCAATAACGATGTTCATCAAGATATTCATCCACTCACCAAAGCCCTGAGGACCTTTGAACTTGCTCATTTCCTCCCCAATCCCTTCTGTAAATCGCGTTTCTCCAAGCAAAACCGAGGCCGAGGGGCGCCCTTACATGGAATTGCGCCCCTGCCTTGTTGGCCTCAGTCGTGCGGTCAGAGACCGATTAGACCTCGATCTCGCCCTGCATGCCGCCGGTCACAGCACCGGCGCAACCGCCGTCGACGGCGAGGTTGGTAGCGGTGATCTGGCGGGATTCATCGGATGCCAGGAACAGGTACGCATAAGCGATATCGATGGGATCGATTGCGCGCTGGGTGGTTTGGGCAGCGATCAGGCCGCTTGCCATCTCCTTGGGAATGTTGGACATAGCCTCAGTCCAAACCAGACCGGGAGTCACGGAGTTGCAGCGGATGCCGAAGGGGCCGCCCTCAGCGGCGAGCTGGCGCGCCATGGCCAGGCATGCGCCCTTGGCTGCGGCATGGCAGGCCTGAGGGGAATTGGAGCCCTGCAGACCGCAGGTGGAAGACGTGATCACGATGGAAGCCCCGTTCGCCTTCTGCAGATACGGCCATGCGCAATTGCAGACGTTGTAGACGAGGTCGAGCTCGTTTTTGATACCGTAGTTCCAAATCTCCGGAGTCATCTCGCCGAAGGGGGCCATGCCGGGATGGGAGGCGTTGTTGATGACGACGTCGATGCCGCCCATAAGCTCCGCGCACTCCTCAACCCACTTCTTCACGGCCTCGTAATCGGAAAGGTCGACATCCATGCCGGCCGCCTGGTAACCCTTCGCCTTCAGCTCCTCGGCCACGCTGGCAGCCACACCCGGGGTACGGCCGGAGCCGCAGACGAATGCGCCATGCGCGCACAGCAGTTCCTGGGTGACCCTGCCGACGCCCTTGGTGGTGCCGGTCAAAAGAATCTTCTTCCCCTTGAGGCGCTGGCCGACGGATTCCTCGGGAGAGATCCATTTGCCGAACTCGGGAGCGCCGGACATCTTGGGGGCTTTGACTTCCTGTGCCATGGGTTGTTCCTTTCTCCGTATATGGAAGGCTGCGGTCATCCACAACCCTTTCCAGGCCCGCGAAATGCGGGCAATCAGCCGATAGAGGTGCGCCGGGTGGGCAGATTTTCAAACACCCGGCGCCATGATTCGGAAAAACAGCGCCTACATATTGGCGATCGCGTGGCGCGCGGCAATACGGCCGGAGGTATGGGCGAAGCCGTTCGCGGCACCCGGAACCTCCATGTTGTAGCAGTCGCCATACATGCCGGTTGCATCCAAGCCGACCGCATACAGGCCGGGAATGGGCGTTCCGGCGTCGGTAACGACCTGCATATTGGCGTTGATCCTGATACCGCCTGCGGATCCCATCGTTCCCGTTGCCAGAGGCACGCCGTAATAGGGGCCCTCGACCATGGGACGCAGATACTGGGGCTTCTTCATGAAGGCGGCGTCGTAGCCTTCTTCGCAGAACTTGTTGTAGTCCTCCATGGTGGCGACGAAGTCATCCACGGGAAGACCCATGAGCTCTGCCAACTGCGCGAAGCTGTCCGCCTTCTTCACCAATCCCGTCTCAAGGTGGGCATCGAGCTCGATGGGCAGACGGTCCATGGGCTTATGGAAGACGACGAATTCGCCGATTGCGATCTCGGAGCCCTCGTTGATCAGACGGTCGATGTCCGCCTGGGAGAGGATGGACCAGACGATACCGCCGGGCTGCTTGGCATAATAGCTGCCGATATCGCCGATGTTCTCGGCAACGGATTCAGCGCAGAAGCGCTTGCCGGTCTTGTTGACCCAGACCCCGGGATTGACTCCCGCGCCGCCCACCTGCGAGTCCATGGTCATGTCGCGGCCACCGGCAGCGAGCAAGGGGCACGTGGTGATGCACGAGGGGTCGGCGCCGACGGCAAGGGCCATATCGAGGCCGTCACCGACGTTCTGCAGCGGGGTGAGGACATTCATGTTGTAAGCACCGGGTGCAGCCCAGCTGTACTTGTAGATTCGGTCCGGATCGGAACCCATGCCGCCGGTTGCAAGGATGACAGCCTTCCCGCCGATGCGCATGGGCTCGCCATCGGATTCCGCGACGACACCCACGACAGCGCCATCTTCGACGATGAGCTCTTTTGCGGGAGTCGAGGTGAAGATGTCGACATCGAGCTTCTGGATCGCATCGAGCAGGACATCCTGGCAATGCGCACCCAAGCCTTCAGGCAGATGGAAGGTCCAAACCTCATTGGGATCGTCCTCGGCTGCGATGTCGCAGGTCTTGTAGACAACGCCAAGGTCGCGGTAGATGTCGATCGTCTCCGCGGAGTTCTCGACGAAAGCACGGACGACCCCATAATCAGCGCGCTGGTGGCTGTAGCTCATGAACTTGTCTATGCCCTCCTCGATGGAAGGGAAGTGGTACTTGCTCAAACGCGGAGTACCGAGCTCCTTCTGAATAACGGATTCGAAGGCAGCGGTACCCTCCGCATACATGGAAAGACCGCCGGTCTCGGGCATCTTCTCGAGCACGACGACGCGCTTGCCCTCGCGAGCCGCAATCAGCGCGGCGGATTTGCCGGAGGCACCGCCACCGACAACGACGAGATCGTATTCAACATCAAATCCAGCCATGTTTCCCTCCTTACGGGAAGTCCCTGTTCGCCTCTGCGCCCTGCGCGAGCGCAGCTGTGACACATGTGAGATTCGACGGGTAATGCCGAAGCAGAACCTGCGCTAAACGCTTTTCACTGCAGCGGTCAGGGCAGGCAGAACCTCCTTGGCATCGCCCAAAACACCGTAGGCGCACTCGCGGAAGATGGGAGCTTCGGGGTCGTTGTTGATGGCAACGATCACCTTGGCGCCGCGGACGCCGGTCATATGCTGAGGGGCGCCGGACGAACCGACGGTCAGATACAAGCGCGGGGAGATCTTCTGGGTGGAAGTGCCCACGACGCGGCTGTGCTCGAACCAGTGGTAGTTGTCGCACAAAGGCAGCGTACAGGCGATTTCCGCGCCAAGGGCCTCGGCCAGGTCCTCCACCAGCGCGAGATTCTCCTTGGGACCTATCCCAAGACCGACACCAACGACTTTCTCCGCATTGAGCAGGCCATTCGCATCCCCTGCCTCGCAATCGGTGGAAAGGACCGAAAGGGTATCGAGGGCAGCGGCGTCCCCGACGGCCACCTCTGCAGCCTCAGTGCATTCCGCCTCCTCGCCACCATCAGCAACGATGCAGACCACAGGGGCCGAGGTGCGAAGGACCTCGACGGCGGCGGCATCTGCCACGAAATGCTCGACCACGTTCCCTTCGTCACCGACCTTGACGCTCACAACCGAAGTGGCGACCGCGGCAGAGAGCTTGACCGCAATGGCGCAGGCGATGGCGCGCGCAGTTGCGTTGTCGGAGGAGATGATCGCCGCAGGAGCCTCCTGAAGCGCCCGCTCTGCTATTGCAGGAGCCATGGCCTCGGCAAGGACATCAGCGGTATCGAACAGGACCACCTTCTCTGCACCATATGCGGCCGCAGCGGCAGCGCGGTCGGCGCCGCCGAACACCAGCGCCTCGAAAGGGACACCAGTCTTTGCGGCGACACCGGCCACCTGGGCGGCGCTCATGTCATCCGCGATGAGAATCCAGACTTTGTTCATTTACAGCACTCCCTCGTTCTTGAGAGCAGCGACGAGCTGGTCGACAGCTGCCTGCAGGTCCGCTCCATCGAAAATCTTGGACGGCCGGGAGTCCGGCTCGTGAGTGCCTTCCCGAACGAAGACGGGCGCATCCGCGATCTGAGCTTCGACCCTGTCGACGGGCTTCTTCCTTGCGGCGAGAACAGCGCGCATGCCGGGCTTGCTCTCCTCCTCGCGACGAGCCGCCACAGCCAGGACAGCGGGGCCGTCAACCAGAATGTCTTGGGTTCCGGGACCGAAACGGCGAGTCACTACGAGCTTTTCACCATCCCTTCTGGCCGCATCGACGGCGTTGATGCAGGGCCATCCGAGCAAGCCCGCAACCAGGCCGGGAACCATGGGCTGCCAGACGCAGTCGCCGATGACCACGAGATCGGCGCCTTCGATGCCTTTGATGGAATTCGCGAGCGCTGCGGCAAGCTCCGTGGGTTGGGCGAAGACGCCGACACCCTGCACCGCAACGGTGTTCTCCAGCCCGCGTGCTGCGCCGAAAGCGACATCGCCGCTGTCCATGGTCAAGCCGATGACGGACCCCCCTGCGGCGGCGTCGAGGGCAACTGCGACAGCGGCATGGTCGTCATCTCCGATTTCCGGACGTTCGGCGAGCCACTTGACGGAACCGTCCGCCGCAAGCCTTTCGTCCACGGGGTTCATGGCCCACTTGAATGCTGCGATGGTAGTCATACCCCCACCGCGCCTTTACTGCGCATCCCAATCGCAGACATCGGTCCACTCGATGCCCATATCGAGAGCGACCTGGATAGCCGCACCGTTTGCGTCGGGGAATTCGTTGACCGCGATCTCAAGGCCATGGGTGGCGGGCTGCGGCGGGAAGATCATCTCACGGAACTTGCCATGGTTGAACTCGACGGCAGGCTTGAGACCCAAGGATGCGAAATGCGCCTTCGCCTCTTCGAAATTCTCAACGCGCATGGCAATGCCGCTGATGCCCTCACCCTTTTCCTGAAGAGCCTGGTATGCACCGATCGCATCATGGTCGTGCATGGGAGCCATGACCTCGATGCCGCCGGATTTGGGAAGAGCAACGCGAAGACCCATATGCTCGTCATCGTAAGGACCGTAGAAGGTCACACCCAGAAGCTTGTTCAGATCCTCAACTGCCTTGTCGGCGTCTGCCGCACGCAGTGCGATGCGGTTGAGCTGTGCCTTGATCATCTTTCATTCTCCTTCCGAATGAGCCATACGCAAGAACGGAACCGTCGGCCGATCCTGCGCTTTACGTCCTCAATTATCCGAAGGAGCATGAGTTCCATGGGTATCCACGTAAGTCCGCGCGAATACTTCTGAGGGCTGATCCCACCCCCCTCGATGGACCATCCGGCCAGAAACCGAGATACTTTCCTATGCGAAAAAATATCCGAATGGATATTTCTCAGACAGCGCGCAACCTCTGCACGAAATCAAAACCACCCGTGATAACGGGTGGTTTGCTCTTAGGGTGTAACCCAAGGG
>CAUWJA010000118.1:0-5305 GCA_963558905.1 uncultured Eggerthellaceae bacterium | reverse complement strand
GCTCAGAGCAGATGCGCGTGAACGCCTTGAGGGGAGCGCCGGTGCGCTCGGGTCCGTATTCAGGCATGGCCTGAATGTAGTAATCCTGCAGAAGTGCGGTATCCGCAACCAATTTCGCAGCAGTGACGGCACCCTGTCCGGCGCGCGCATGCCAGCGAATCTCAGTAAGCTGGGACATACATCTCCTCTCAATCGGAAATGGGACATTCGAAGATGTTAGCAGCTTGCAGTCCCCATCGGATGCCTGGCCTACGGGAGGCGCTTGCAAGTGCGGGGGTGCTTCGGTGAGCGGGCGATGGGAGCGGCCTGTCCCCGTTCGCCGCCGGCGAACGGCGGAACCGATGCGCAGAGCATGCGGGTAGCCGCCGAATAAGGTTCGCCGCATGCGAAAAGCAAAGGTATAATGCGCATATGATGGATAGCCGCCGCGCACATACCCCAGACGGACAGCCGCCCCACCCCCAGCAGGGCGCAACCGGCCATGCCGAAGAGCAGCCGCGCAGCGGCAGGTCCGAAAACAGGGAATCCGTCAATTTCTACGACTATGCCGTATCCCCCGCAGCGCGCAACGCACGCAACGGCGATCCTTCGACGAGTCCGGAAGCGTGCGGTCAGCGCAACGAGCCGCAACCCGATGAAGCTCCTCCCCGCTCCCGTCCTTCAGCCCATCCGCACATGACGGCGCATCCGCCCCATCCGGGACGCCGCCCCCATCCCGTCAGAAGACCCGCCGACAGAAAAGAGAGACCCGCTCCCGGAACGCCCCTGAGCATCAACAATGTCAGAGCGGACTCGGGAATAGGCGGACACGCTCGAGGAGATGTCTACGTCTCCCACGACAAGCGCACATCCTGGACGGAGGCGGTCTACCGGCCGGCGAAGCCCGCACGGCCCTGGGGGGCCTACATCCTTCTTGCCGCGGCGATAGCCATCATCGTGGCGCTTGCGGTCTGGGGCGCATCGGCGATCAGATCATGCAGCCCCCAGCCTTCAGACGGTGACGGGGTGGCCCCTGCCGCAGAAGCCACCCCCGATCAGGCCGCCGCCTCCTACGACAGCACCATCCCCACGCACCTCGTCGGCGAAGGCGCCGTTACAGCCAGCGGCAACGGGCGTGTGACGTTTTGCGCCGTCGGCGACAACGTGATAAACCAACAGCTCATCGATTTCGCCGATAGCTGCGCAGGGGAATCAGGCGACGATTCGTATGACTTCTCCCCGCTCTACCGATACGTTTCGCCCACGATTTCCAATTTCGACCTGGCCTTCATCAACCAGGAAACGGTCATGGGGAGCAATGAGGACTTCGACTTCGCCGGTTACCCCAGCTTCAACTCCCCCGACATCCTCGCGTCCAACCTCGTCGATGCAGGCTGGGACATGTTCAACTGCAATTCGAATCACACCTACGACATCGGAAGCGCCGCCATCCTCCATGAGATAGAGCTCTGGAAGGCCCATCCCGACGTCGTCGTGGCGGGCATGTACGAAACGGAGGAAGACGCCCAGACCATCCGGGTCATCGAAAGAAACGGCATCCGGATTGCCTTTCTCTCCTACAACTACGGTCTCAACGGCTACGAGAACAACGAGGTCGAAGACGGATCGCTGGTGAACTTCTTCACGGACGAGAAGCTCGAACGCGACATCCCCCGCGCAAAAGCCGCCTCCGATGCGGTGGTGGTATCCATGCACTGGGGCACGGAATACACCAATGAGCCCGATGACACCCAGCGGACCTGGGCCCAGAAGTGCGCCGACCTCGGCGCCGATGTGGTGGTGGGGACGCATACGCACTTCATCCAGCCCATGGAATGGATCGAAGGCGCAGATGGCGGAAAGACCCTGGTCGCATGGTGCCTTGGAGATTTCGCCAGCGGGTACACATGGATCGATTGCATCCTTGGCGGGATGATGAGCTGCGATTTCGTCCGGGGAGAAGGCGGGGACGTCACCGTCGAGAATGTGAAATGGACCCCGACCATCGAGCATATGGAAAACGGGGTCTACAGCGTGCATTTCCTCAAAGACTACACTGCCGACATGGCGCAACGCAACGAACTGTTCAGCCCTGACAATTACTCGAACTCAGAGGAAGCACTTGCCGACCCGATCGGCTACGTACGGGCAAAGACGACAGAGGTCATCGAAGGCGACTTCCCCATCGACATGTAGGCATCCCGGACATCGGGATGCAGGCTCCCTGCGATCAGCGCGGATCCGTTTGCGACCCCTTGAAATACGAAACCACAAACGATGCGCCGGCTATGGCGAGCGCCGCGCCCAGACCGGTGTAGAAAAACGCGATGAATGCTTCAGGAAGCAACCCCGAGGCCCGCAATGCGATGCCGCCGCCCATCATGCAGGCCATGATGATGTATCCCTTCTTATCGAAGAAGTGCCAGATATGCTTGCGGTCCTCCTCGTAGCCGCGGATGCGCTCCGCATGCTTGCGTACCATCTTCTGGAACACCATGATGTGGAACAGCAGGAAAACAACGAATGTGCCCAGCAGCACCCACCACGCCACATGCCCGTGCGTGATGGCGCCCACTCCGATAGCGGCTATGTTCACACCCGCGAGCATCCATACCCCGCCGGCGATGAGCAGCAATTTCTCAGTCGCGACCTTCATCGGCCCTCCTTCTCTTCGCAGCCGGCGTCCGGCGCCGCACCAGACCCGCGGACATCGCCCGCATCGGCCCCGGCATCATCTTGCCTATTCCATACAACGATCTGCCAGACAACGGCGCAGACCACGATCAGAATCTCGACCATCACCATCATTGCGACCTCCGATGAGCCTCCACGATAGCCGCCGCGAGGACATCAAGATCCCCGGAATCGAAAGCATACCGCACGCACTGGGGTTCGAGGTGAATATCCTGAAAAGCAGCGTCGAACGCTGTTCCGGAGTCTGCAGGGGCGCATGGCCTCTCCACGCGCACGAAGCACGACTCGACGCGCGAGAATCCCTGGAGCAGCACCGCATATGCATAGCATTGCGCCTGAAGGAGATGCTTGGCATGCAGCCCGACGTCGTCCTCTTCGTCGCTGCCTCCGGTCTTGTAGTCGACGACATGGGCCGTTGCGCCCTCGGGACCAGGGGCGTCGAAAGCCAGCAAGTCGATCTCGCCTTCAAGGAACAGAGTCGATGAGCCGGCAGGCACGGACACGAAAAACGGCACCTCCGCCCGAAGGGCATCATGCTCCGCAACGCGCCGGGCCTCTTCGCTTCCGAACCAAAGATCGAGCGCAGCGCGAAGGCGCAAACGGCCCTGATCCGAAATCCGGCATGCGCGGCAGAGGGCTTCGATCCTGTCTTCGCCGGGACATTGCAAAGGAGCGCCGGCGCAATCGGGACGGCTGATGACCGCAAGCTGGGCAAGGCGATGGAATGCCGTGCCCAGATCCGTAGCCTTGTCGGCGTCGGACAAGCCCGCCCTGACGGAAGACCGGCACGATTCCTCATCGTCCTCATACAGGGACGCAACGGCGGAAGGACGAGGCAGCGAAGCCGACGCATCTTCACAGGACAGCGCCCCCGATGCTATCGACGAATAGCTGAACACACCATCACGGCCCGGATGGAATGCAAGGCCCCTGGGCGGCAGCGGGCGAACACCGAAGACCGCGATGGGAGAATCGTCCGGCAAGCCAGACGACGGCGCATCCTGGCACGAAATGTCAGGGGCCGCATCATCGGGCGCTTCCCTTAGATCGACGCGCTCGACCAAGGCGGGCGCAGACCCTCCGAACGCAACGTTCGAAACACCTTCGGGAATCATGCCCCCAGGTCCGAAAAGCGCATGGGCGACGGCGCCGGAAAGAAGGCCCGAGCAACCGGACGGGTCGTTTTTGGACCGCTTGCCCGCAAGCGACACGACGAGCGCCTCTTTGGCACGCGTGAGCGCAACATAGAAGAGACGGAATGCCTCCTGCTCGTCTCCGCGCCGTTCCCGCTCTTTGATGGCAGCCCGAAGCATCGCCCGGCTCCCCGGAGCCTCCAGCACAGCATCGAGCTGCTCATCCGCATACTCGCCGAACGGATTGAACGAGGAGGCCCGCGCCATCAAGGGCGACGATGCCTTCTCGGCGCTGCGACCCAGGTCAACCGACGCGAACGTCTTGCCATCGAAATCAGTCATGGCGAGCTTTGAGCCATGGGCCGAACCTTCGCGCAGCTCAGCGACGGCGACAATGGGGAATTCGAGGCCCTTGCTGGCATGCACGGTCATGATGCGGACGAAATCGCCGCCCGAAGCCGAAAGGGCGCCGGGTGCCTCTTTGGCAAGGGAAACGCGCAGTGCGAAGGCTTTGGCGGCGGTGGCAAGGCCCTCGCATGCATCCGCGCCGGCATCGCGCGCCATCCTTATGGCCTTCAGCACGTTCGCAGCCCTGGCCCTTCCTTCCGATCCTTCAGCTTCAAGCCTGCTCAGAAGGCCCGAATCCACCGCTAAGGCATCGAGCCCCTCGGCAAGGCCGGCGCGCACGGCAAGGTGCCGCGCCTTTGCAAATGCGCGCACAGCAGTGCCCAACGCGGGACCGGTCTGCCCCCCGTCGCGCAAAAGCGCATCGACAGAGCGCATGCCGGCATCGAGCGGGCGCATGCGCAAAGACCCATCGGCCGCGCGCATCGTCGCCAAATCGAGCAGGTCATCGGCTGACAGCGTGAACATCTCGCTTGAAAGGACGCCGAACAGCGCCTCGGTATCGCCGGGATTTGCCAGGGCCGCTGCCGCGTTGACCATCATCTGCACTTCAGGAGCACGATTGAAGACCGACCCGCCTGCCACGACGCAGGCGAATCCGGCATCGCGCAGCGCATCCGCATACACCTGGGACCGTCCCATGCTTCCGAGAAGAACCACCATATCCCCCGCAGAATGCCCCGCCTCGCGGAACCGGACGAAGCTTTCCGCAATGCGCTGTGCGGCCCGGGCGGTTCCTTCTTCGGCGGAAACGCCACGGAACGGACGCGTGGTCATCTGCACCTCGATGCGTGGGCCCTTGCCGGCAAGGGGCACGGCGACACGGGCCTCATCGCGTGCTGCGGAAAGGGACATGAAGGAACCGCCGAAGACATCAGGCTGCTCGAAGATCCTATCGACGAACGCAAGGACGTCCGCATGGCTGCGGAAATTATGGGGGAGCACGATAACGCCGTCTTCGCCTTTGGCATCCACATATGCAAGATGGCGTCGATACACCGACACATCGGCCCCGCGGAACCGGTAGATGCTCTGCTGCGCATCACCTACCGTGCACAAGCGCTCGCACCCCTCTCCCGCCAATCGCCTGATCA
>CAUWJA010000117.1:0-5336 GCA_963558905.1 uncultured Eggerthellaceae bacterium | reverse complement strand
ATGGGATACTGCAGACGTGCAGGATCGTAGATGCGATGGACATGGGAAAGACCGCGCTGGCAAATGCGGCTATAGCACTCCTCGTTGTAGGGAGCACGCGAGGTCTTGACCACCTTCCCGTCGCGAACATGGACGTTCAGATGGCAGAAACCAAAGCAGTTGGGGCGGCAAACACCCCGGAAAATCTGCTCACCCGCATTTTCGGGCTGGCCCGCAACGAACTCCTTCGATACATCGACGGATTCAGGTGCAGATGCGCATGCCGCCAACGACATGGTGGCGGTGGCTCCCGCTGCTACGGCAGCGGTGGTTTTGAGAAAGCTCCTACGGGTGATACCGCAGGCACGAGAGCTGTTCTCTCCTGACATTTCTCCCCCTTCGTCTATTCCATGAATGCACGGAAGGACGAAACCCGCAGTCACTCCCCTTGCATCCCCAACTGCCGCACCCCTGCGGCACATGCGAGTCCCTATGGGCTCTTGTCGCAGTTTGTCATACGTACACAGAAGATTCAAGATTTGGAGGATGACAATTTATGACAGGTTTATCCTATCTGCAGAATAATCATGCAAGGGACGCGAGGGATTCAACGAAGGGGCTTGAGCGCTTCGGCTCCGTATTCGGCATACAGCCGCCCACCGGGAGATCTGCGATACATCCGCTCCGAACCTGCGGCTCACATCCGAAAGTGACACGCCGGCTTCGACGCGCATCCTCGCGCATGCCAGCTTCTCCTCAAACGACCAGCGCTTGTAATGGGCCGCCCTGGGAGCCCTGGCGCTGGCGGCCTCTCGAGCCATCACCTGCGCGTCCATCGAAGCGCTGCCGCATTTCCGCATGGCCCTTCGGCCGATATGCGCCGGCAGTTCATCAGGTTGCGCGTTCGCAGGACCTCCCGAAGCGATGAGAAGACGTTCTACGGCATTGCGCAGCTCGCGCACGTTGCCGGGCCAAGAGTAACCCGCCAAAGCGGCAATGACATCTTCGCACAGGGGCGCATACGCGAATCCGAGCTCCTCGCACAACGTCCTGTTGAAAAATTCCGCCAGAAGGGGGATGTCGGATGAGCGCTGACGAAGCGGCGGAACCGCCACCTCGACCATGCTCAGACGGAAATACAGATCGTTGCGAAACCTCCCCTCCTCGATCAACGAGGATACATCGGCATTGGTCGCCGCGACGAATCGCACATCCAATGTGCGGACCGTATTCGAACCCAAACGCACCACGCTGCGCGTTTGAAGCGCACGCAGCAGGCTGACCTGGAGGTCCATGGGCATCTCGCCGATCTCGTCGAGGAACAGCGTGCCCCCGTCGGCGGCCTCGATCTTGCCCGGGGCCCCGGACTCGCGGGCGCCGGTGAACGCGCTGCGCTCGTAGCCGAACAGCTCGGCGGCGAACAGGTCGCGCGGGATGGCGCCGCAGTTGATGGCCACGAAGTTGCCCTTGCGGCCGGACAGGCGGTGCAGAGCGCGCGCCACGACCTCCTTGCCCGAGCCGGTCTCGCCCAGGATCAGCACGTTGGCCCTGACCGGGGCGACCTTGCGCACCAAGGCGTCCACCTTGCGCCATTCGGGATCCTCTCCGACGCCGATATCCATTCCGACAGACGAGAGGCGGGTGCGGAACACCTCTGGATCCTCCGAGAATCTGATCACCCGATACGTTGCGCCGTTGGGCATGATCATGGCGTTGCTGGAAACCACCGCAAGCATCGCGGACGGCGCACCGCCCTTTCTTCTGAACCCGACGAGGGGCATTCCCGCCGCATCGAAGGAATCCGCAACCAGGTCGTTTATGGCAGCCCTGTTTTCAAGGTACGCCGAAAACGCTTGCGATCCCACCGAAAACGCCTCATGGCCTTCGACGTAAGGCCGCATCAAAGCGTTCGCATAGACGATGCGATCCGCGGAATCCAAGATGACGACGGGATCGAGGACGCACTCCGCTACTGAGCGAAACGCCGCACCGGAGGCAATGGAGACATTGCGGCCGGCACCGCTTGCAGCCATAGCCTCAATCTCGCGGACAGCGCACGAAACCGCCTGCAGCGCCCATGCCGGCAACCTTCCCGCCGCATCATTGGCATTGATTGCACCCCCGTAGACGCCTTCTTCGGAAACAAAGGGGGCGCTGACGCCGGAATAGACCCGCGAGCATACACGGTAATGCTCGTAACCATCGACCCTCACGGGTGCCATCTCGTACGGCACGATGGTCGCATTGCCCGTACCCATCAGTTCCTCGATCGCGAACGTCCCGAGATTATGGGGATAGTAGTCCCGGGGGGAAATGAACTCGTAGACGAAGTTCTCACCGTCCATCAACGATACGCTGCAATCCAGAAGGGAAGCCAGCAGCTGCATCATCGGAAGGCACGCCTGGCTCATGGCTCTGTGCATTCGCCGCTTCTCGACAAGAAGGGGCTCATCCATCTGGGGAAATCCATACGACCACGGATTGACGCCCGAAGCCCTGCACCTAAGCCATGAGCGCTCGATCTCAGGGCGCACGACGCCATGTGCGAGCTTGCCGGAAGCGACGAACATCCGCCATGCTTCCGGCAGCGTTGCGACGCGGCCACCCGAATGACCCGAAGCGCGTTTGGCGGAGGCGCGGATGCGCTCTGCATCCGCGCACTCAGGAACAACCGATCCGGCACGCGCAATCGAATCAGCGGACAGGCGCACCACGTCGCAATGCATCGTATCTACTTCTTCCACAGCGCGTTGGCACGCTTGATGGTGAAGGGAATCAAGACAGCAGCCAGCACATACAACGCGATGACCACAACGAAGCACAGATCATAGGAACCGGTGGTGTCATAGATCAAACCGTAGACGGTGAACGACACGGCAGTTGCGATGAAGATACCGGTGGACACCCAAGAGTAGATTTGCGAGTAGTTCCGCGAGCCGAAAGAGGCGCGGGCGAGCATCGGAGCGATAACGGTCAGACCGGCATACCCGAAGCCGAAGATGCCCATGCCCAGATAGAAGATGGCGACATTGGACCCTGCGAGCCAAGCCAATGCGATGCCGGCCGCACCGCCGCATGTGGCGATCAGACCGGTCCACTGGATGCCGATCTTATCATTGAGGGCCCCGAGCAGCAGCTTGCCCACGATGCCGCCCACCATGATGATGGAAACAGCCATCGCGCCGGCACCTGCGCCCAATGCTCCGTGTGCGCAGAATGCGGGGATCTGCTGGAAGAACGCGGCGCACATGCAGAATATGCCCGCAACCAGAATCAAGGTGTACATCGCAGGGCTCTTGCGTGCTTGCTCGATGGTTGCGCCTTCGCATCCCTCGGCAGCAACCTCCTCATCGGTGACCTGGTCGGTCGCGTTCTCACCGAAAGGCAGCATGCCCATCACCGACGGGCTCTTGCGCACGAAGGCGACCGTGAGCACCACGGACACGACGGTGGTGACAACCGAGAGGATTGCTCGGGCGGTCTGCCATCCATAAGCGTCGATCAAGCCCTGGCCGAGAGGGCTGGCGATGGCGGCGAGCAGGGAAAGCGTCGCTGCGGTGATGGAGACGGCGATACCGGCGCCCTTTTTGAACCAAACATTGATCAGGACGGGGGCTGCCAAGTACATGAAGAAGGCAGCGGTGACACCGAACACAACACCATAGAGATTCCACTGCCACAGCTCAGTCGCATACGCACTTGCAAGGGATGCAAGTCCGAAAACCGCTGATACTGCAGCAAGGATCCACCGGGGGTTGTATTTCTCCATCAGCTTGCCGGCAATAGGCGCGCAAATGGCCGAAACGAGGGGTTGGATGGTACGGTACATGGTTGTATCGGTTTGCGACCATCCGAACTGATCCATCACGGGCGCCACGAAGATACCGGACGTATTCGCGATGATTCCGGTTGGGATCGAATAGAAACCGATGCAACCAAGCACCACAAGCCAAGCCCAGACGGACCCGCTTTTCTTAGTAGAGGCCGACATTGACTCTCCTGTTCTCTCGACTACGGATACGGAGAGAGAACAGCAAGATTCATGCCAAGCCGCAGAACCAAAACGACGAATCCCCATGAATGCCCGGTAAGGCATGGCATTCAGGCACAATTGCACCATTTCAGCAGACAGAAACGCGCAATCTGTCCGAAATCGGAACAGATTGCGCGTTCATTGACGGCATATTGCACGAAATGGCCGTTTGCAATTCAATTGCAAACGGCCATGCAAGCGCGATACGATCAGAAGATGGCCATCCCCATGACCGCCAAGGCACCGATGACGCCGACCAGGCTCTCGCCACCGATGATGCCGGAAGCAACGGCAAGACCCATGCTCTGCTGCTCGTCGTCCGTCTTTCCGGTACCGTCGGCCTTGCGGGCGGCGTAGGCGTTGTACGCAAGGCGAATCATTCCGCCGAGAAACGCCGTGAGGCTCAAGTAGAAAGGCAGGTAAACACCCAGCCCCAACGTCATGCAGGGAAGCTTGAAAGCCGCAAGGAGCAATCCCACGGCAATGCCGATGACGAAAGCATCCATGTTGGGCACGCCTCCGGCCAAAGCCGCCACAACCGAAGCCTGTGCGGCAACAAACGTCTTATCCGCACCGAATGCGTCGGTGCCGTAAGCGGAGACCAAGGCAACGAGCACCGCGGATGCCACGACGGCGCCGACAACGGAGCCGATGGCCTGGGCAATCCATTGATCGCGCGGATTCGTGCCGAGGATGGCGCCGGCACGAAAATCATGCATGACGTCGCCCGTCATACCGCAAGCGACCGCAACGACAGCAGCAACCAAGAACATGGAGAGCAGGCTCATATCATGGCAGAACACCTGCACGAGGAGCATGACCATGACTCCGAAAACCTCCATCGGGTCGAGATTGGTCTGCCCCACCGACTGGCAGGCCATGAGCACGGCCAACCAAGCGCCCAGGACCAAAAGGATGGAAGGAACCAGACCGAGGCCCAAGACGAACGCACCGACACAGGCGATGAGAGCGCTGATGAGAGGAGCCCCGATACCGAGGGCTTTTCCCTTCGCCGACATGGAAGATCCGCCCTGCTTGCCGGAAGAAGACCTGCGTGAGCGGATGGACGAAACGACACTCGGCGCCAGCTGGACCACCAAGACGCCCAGACCCGCACCGAACATCAACCCCATGCCGAGAGAAGACTTGATGCCGCTCGCAGTAGTCAGATCCCACAATCCTGCAGCGGTCCCGCCGACAACGATCCCGAAATCACCGAACACCGCCCCGATGAACCATACAAGGGCAGCAAGGGGCCCGATTATGAAGCCGACGCAGAACATCATGGGCGAGTTGTAGATGCCGAATGTGACGCCTGGTATAT
>CAUWJA010000116.1:0-5407 GCA_963558905.1 uncultured Eggerthellaceae bacterium | reverse complement strand
AGGTAGCGAAATTCCTTGTCGGGTAAGTTCCGACCTGCACGAATGGCGTAACGATTTGGGCGCTGTCTCGACCATGGACCCGGTGAAATTGCATTATTCGTGAAGATGCGAATTACCTGCGGAAGGACGGAAAGACCCCGTGAACCTTTACTGCAGCTTGGCATTGGCCGACGGCGCGTCGCGTAGAGGATAGGCAGGAGCCCGCGAAGCGGGGGCGCAAGCCCCCGTGGAGGCGACCTTGGAATACTGCCCCCGGCGCGTCGGCGGCCTAACCCCGACCCGTGCAACCGGGCGGGGGACCGTGCCAGGCGGGTAGTTTGACTGGGGCGGTCGCCTCCCAAAGAGTAACGGAGGCGCGCGCAAGGTTGGCTCAGGGCGGTCGGCAATCGCCCGCAGAGCGCAAGAGTGCAAGCCAGCCTGACTGCGAGGCCCACAAGCCGAGCAGGGACGAAAGTCGGCTCTAGTGATCCGGCGGCCCAGAGTGGAATGGCCGTCGCTCAACGGATAAAAGGTACTCCGGGGATAACAGGCTGATCTTGCCCAAGAGTCCACATCGACGGCAAGGTTTGGCACCTCGATGTCGGCTCATCGCATCCTGGGGCTGAAGTCGGTCCCAAGGGTACGGCTGTTCGCCGTTTAAAGCGGTACGCGAGCTGGGTTCAGAACGTCGTGAGACAGTTCGGTCCCTATCCTCCGTGGGCGCAGGAGAATTGAGGAGGTCTACCCCTAGTACGAGAGGACCGGGGCGGACGGGCCTCTGGTGTCCCGGTTGTCGACCAACGGCACGGCCGGCTAGCCACGCCCGGAACGGATAACCGCTGAAAGCATCTAAGCGGGAAGCCGTCTCCGAGATGAGTTCTCTTTCCGGTAAGGCCCCCGGTAGACCACCGGGTTGATAGGCCGCAGCTGCAAGCGCCGCGAGGCGTTCAGGCGAGCGGTACTAATCGGCCGAGCTCTTCACCTCTTTCCTGTTCCCGATGTCGGGAGCGGTCGTGGAATGCGCGCTATGCAGCCCTCAGGGCGCCCGCAGGGCACCCGGCCGGAACATCCGGCGCGAGCGGAACCATGGAGGCAGGGATCACCCGAACCCATTCCGAACTCGGCAGTTAAGCCTGCCATCGCCGAAAGTACTGCGGTGCAGTCCGTGGGAGGATAGGCCGTTCCGCTCGCATCGGATGTTTCGAACATCGGAGCGCACCGTCTGGTGCGCTTTTTCGTATATGACGACTCTTTGTTTTTGAATGCATTGGCTAGATATCATGTTTGGGGTGTTTTGCATGGGCAATGAGATTGGGTTTCTGGTTGATAATCTTTCCGGATCTTCGCGTCGTGGCAGGCAGGCCGCTGCTGGTGCGCTATCGAAGGTTGCCCTTGAATCCCCTGATGTCCTCGTGTCCCATATCGACGCTTTCGTCGATGCGCTCAATCGTCCCGAATCCCAAACTCGGTGGGAATGCCTTAATGTCCTTACGGTGCTCATAGCTTTCGATGCTTCCTCCTGTGCCGCTGCGGTGCCAGGGGCGGAAGCAGCTCTGTTTGATGAAGATTCAGGTTTGCTTCGATTGGCGGCTATGCGCTTTTTGTGCACCCTCGGCTCTGAGTCGAAGGACATGAGCGTCAAGGTTTGGCCTTTGATCGATGAAGCTATTCAGTGCTATCACGGCGATCTTGAATTTCCCGAGATGCTCAATGCAGTCATTCATTTCTCGGAAAGCGAAATCGCTTCAGATGTCAAATCCGAACTTGCCTCTCGGATGGCATTCGATGCAAAGAATGGCAAGGGCGCCCTCAAGCGCCGTGCTCAGCAAATTCTCGACAATACGGCGAATAACTAGCTGGTACTACATCGCAATAAAGTGCAAGGTGGTATCATCATACGATTCCTATCTTTGTCCTTCTGCGTTCGTTCTTGAATGCTGAATTTCTAGAAAGGGTCTGTATGATTGCTGATGAAGTATTGCATGTTGGCGATGATGATTATTCGTTCGCTTCAGTCGCCGGTGTGGATGGGGCTCGTAAGCTTCCTTATTCCTTAATCGTTCTTCTTGAGAACGTTTTGCGAAACGTCTCTGACGATGCGACAAGGAGCATCTACGCGGACCGTATCGTGAAAGCGGGCCTTTCCGGCCGGCAGGGTGAAGAGATCGAATACATGCCTGCGCGCGTTCTCCTTCAGGATTTCACCGGCGTTCCCGTCTTTGTCGACCTTGCCGTCATGAGGGAGGCGGCTGTCGATCTTGGGTGCGATGCGTCTCGGATCAACCCGCAGATTCCGCTTGACCTCGTCATCGACCATTCCGTCATTGCTGAATATGCGGGATGTCCTTCTGCCCTCAGCCTCAACATGGATGTCGAATTCCGCCGTAATGCGGAACGGTATCGTTTCCTCAAATGGGCGCAAGGTTCCTTCGAGAACGTGCGCATCGTTCCTCCTGGGGCCGGTATCTGCCATCAGATAAACGTCGAGCACTTCTCTACGGTTGCGATGAACTCCCAAGGGACCGTGTATTTCGATACCGTCGTCGGCACTGATTCCCATACTACTACGGCTAACGGCATCGGTGTTCTTTCGTGGGGTGTCGGTGGCATTGAGGCGGAAGCGGCTGCGCTTGGGCAGCCCATTACCACGCTTGTGCCGCGTGTCATCGGCATGAAGCTGACAGGTTCTCTGTCCGAAGGCGTTTCGGCCATGGATGTTGCCCTGACGTTCGCGCAGATTCTCCGCGCCAAGGGCGTGGTCGGGTGTTTCGTTGAATGTTTCGGTGATGGAGTCGGCCAGCTGAGTTCCACGCAACGTGCGTGCATCGCCAATATGACCCCGGAATACGGATGCACGTGCACGTTGTTCCCTGTTGACGACCAGACGCTTTCCTATCTTGAAGCTACCGGTCGCAGCAAGGAGCAGGTGCGTTTGGTCGAAGCTTACGCGAAAGAGCAGGGTTTTTGGCTTGCTGACGATGAGCGCGTGTATTCTGAAGTCATTGAACTCGATTTGTCTTCTGTCCGCCGCAGCATTTCAGGGCCGAGCCGCCCCCATGACCGTTTCGACCTCGATTGCGCCCCCGGGCGGTTTTCCGATATCTGTTCGCAGCGAGGCGTCGGAGGTCGTTGCGCGTCTGTCGACATCGATGGCAGGTCCTTCGATCTTTCTGACGGAGCGGTTGCCATAGCGGCTGTCACCAGCTGCACGACTGCGACCGATCCTGCGATGATGCTTGCATGCGGCCTTCTTGCCAAGCATGCTGTCGAAGCTGGCCTTGAGGCGAAGCCCTGGGTGAAGCGTGTAATGGCACCTGGCAGCCATGCGACAACGCTCATGCTCGATCAGGCAGGCTTGACTCCTGCTCTTGATGCGCTCGGATTCAATACCTGCGGATACGGGTGCATGAGCTGCATCGGCAATTCCGGCCCCATCTGGCCTCAGATGCATGGGATCGCCGATGATATCGAACTCGCTGCAGTGCTTTCCGGAAATCGGAATTTCGAAGGTCGTATCTCGCCTGATGTGTCTCAGAATTATCTCTGCGCACCTGCAGGTGTGGTTGCTTACGCCCTCGCGGGCTCGATGGATTTCGATTTCGCCTCTACGCCTTTGGGTTCATCGGCTGACGGTGCTGACATCTATCTGCGTGATATCTGGCCGTCTGATGACGAGGTCGCCGAAGCTCTTGCTTGCTATGCCACTGCTGAAGTGTACTGCGAGGGCGGTGCCGGCTTCATGGATGGAACCGAGGAGTGGAAATCCCTTGATGCCGAAGCGAGTGATGTGTTCGAGTGGGATCCGTCGTCGTCATATGTGAGACGTGCGCCGTATTTCGACGGCATGCCCGATCAGCCTGAGGGATTCGCTCCCGTTCGCGATGCGGCCGTTCTGGGCCTTTTCGGTGATTTCATCACAACGGACCATATTTCCCCGGCAGGCTCCATCGCCGCTGATTCCCCGGCGGCGTCCTACCTTGCTTCTTTCGGGATCGAGCCGGCTGATTACAACACCTATGGCTCACGCCGCGGCAACCATGAGGTTATGGCGCGCGGAACGTTCGCCAATATCAAGCTGGTCAACAAGATGGCTGATGGCCGCAAAGGCGGTTGGACGATGGATATGACGGACGGCGAGCTTGCGACGGTCTTCGATGCCGCATCGCATTATGCCGCCCAAGGCCGTGACTCTGTTGTGATTGCCGGCAAGATGTACGGCAGCGGTTCGTCGCGCGACTGGGCAGCGAAAGGCCCCTATCTGCTGGGAGTGCGTGCCGTCATCGCTGAAAGCTTCGAACGGATCCATCGGTCGAATCTCATCGGAATGGGCATCGTCCCTCTGCAGTTCAAAGATGGGGAGTCGGCGGAAACGATCGGTCTTGATGGAACCGAGTCCATAACCATTGCCCCTATCGACTTTTCCGCCGGCCTGCCGGACGTGAAAGAGGTGCTCGTGTCGGCAAGTAAACGAAACGGCGATTGCGTCAACTTCTCTGTTATAGTACGCGTCGATACGCCCACGGAGGGTGCCTATCTGCACCATGGAGGCATTCTCCAGTATGTGCTGCGCAATCTTGCCAGCTGATGTGAGGAGAGGAAGGATATGCAAAACAACCAGAACCCGTTTTTCACGATTCTGGGATTCGATCCCACCGCGCAAGGTGGTGACGGGGTGGGCCAGAACCCGCCTGTGAATTTCGAGTACAACGGTCCCGATTTGAAAGAGCGGCTTGCCGACATGAGCGAAAAAGCCATGGTGGTTTCCGTCATCGTGGCCGTCATCGTGCTTGCGGGCATGTATTGGTGGTTCCATCCCGCCATCAATATCCACAGCATCGACATGTGGTTCTTTGTGGCGGCATTCATCCTGCTTCCGTCGTTCGTCTTCTTCAAAGCTAAATCTGCGGCCTATAAGAACGGAACGAAGAAGGTAGGGGTCAATGACGGCAAGGCGAAGGTATTCAAGTTCGCTTCATACGTCCCCGTGCTGATTGTCATCCTCGTTCTCGTGGGTGCGCTGCTCTCACTGTCGCTGTTCCCCGGCAACGCGAAGAAGTATGCGTCCATCCTTGAGACCACGGACATGGCCTTCGTCGAGGATATCCAGGAGGTCGACTACAACGAGATTCCTGTCATCGACAGGTCATCGGCTGTTCTGCTCGGCAACCGCACCATGGGTACGATGTCCGACCTTGTCAGCCAGTTCGAGATCTCGTCGCTGTACAGCCAGATCAATTATCAGGACCATCCCGTCCGCGTCAGCCCGCTTGTTTATGCCGACCTGTTCAAATGGCTGCAGAACCGCGAAGAGGGCATTCCTGCCTATGTCGTCGTGGACATGACCACCCAGGATGCCCAGGTCGTTCGCACGGAGCAGGGGATCAAGTACTCTCAGAGCGAGCCCCTTGCGCGCAATATCGACCGCTAT
>CAUWJA010000115.1:0-5417 GCA_963558905.1 uncultured Eggerthellaceae bacterium | reverse complement strand
CGCGGCGAACGGTCGCGCGGGCGATCGGGTCAGATTCTACCAGATGGCCCGCACGGCACGCGGTTGCCGGCCGCAATGCCATGAAAGCAGCGGAAAGGCGCACATCGGAGTCGAGCGCGTGGGCTGCCCGACGGTCTGAGGTTGCAAGAGGGCAGGGTAGTGAAAAACACCAGTTCAAACGCTTGTACCATAAAGTCGGGTATGTAGCCGCGCCCACGGTTTCGGCAATGGAAATACCCGTGTTCGCGCGATGCCGGGATATGCGGCCTCCCCGTAAGATGCGTTGTGCGCCGACGCTGGGAGATGCAGTGCAACCATGCTGCAAGGCCGGCGCAGATGATCGAATGGATGAAGGAGACCCTGGAACCCAAGGGCATGCTGTTCCCGTTCGAGTGGCACAAGCCCGATGATCCGCGCGCCTACTATCCTGCCATGTGCTACAACCCCTGTCTGGATGAATACAATCCCGAAGGTCCGAACTACGGAGCCTACATGCATCTTGAGAAGATGAGCGAAGTCTTCGCCGAACTAGGCGGTGAAATCCGCTTCATGACTCCCGCGCAGCAGCTTCTCCAGGACGAAAGCGGCAAGGTCACCGGCGTCATCGCCGAAGACAATGACGGTAAGATCATCCAGGTCAATGCAGCCAAGGGCGTCATCATCTGCACGGGCGGCTACGGCGCCAACGACGAAATGCTTCAGGATCTGTGCCCTGGCAACTCCAATTGGTGCGCGCTGCGTGACTCTGTTACCGAAACCGGAGATGGCATCCGCATGGCTCTGTGGGCCGGTGCCGAGCTCGAGGCCGGCGGCGCGTGCATGATCTGGAACCGTGCGATCCTGTTCGACGACACCGAGTTCGACGGCTCCTATATGGGCGGCGATATCTTCCTGCCCGGCAGCCAGCCGTTCTTGCACGTGAACGCCGACGGCGTGCGTTTCATGAACGAGGATCAGTGCTATCCGATGAGCTACGCGGCGGGCGCCAACCAGCCCGGCCATTTCTCCTGGATCGTATGGGACGGCAACTATTGGGACGACATCAAGCAGTTCGATACCTGCGGTTGTTCGCGTCTGTATCCTGCGCCCTCCGGTACGGCATTCAATGCTGACGTATATGACTGCGAGGCAATGTCGAAGGAGCATCTGGATTCGTTCTGACTCGAGCCGCGCATCGAGAGCGGTGCTTTGAAGAAGTGCGACACGTTGGAAGAACTGGCGGATGCCATGCATTTCGACGCGCAGCAGAAGGCCACGTTCCTGGCCGAGGTCGAGCGCTACAACGGCCTGGTGGCAGCTGGCGAAGACACCGATTTCGGCAAGCCTGCATACCGTCTGTCCGATGTGACCGAACCGCCGTTTTATGCGGCGCGCATCGGCGGTGTGCTGCTGGTGACCATACACGGCGTCATCACCGACACGAACAGCCAGCCGCTGCGCAAGGACGGCAGCGTGATCGAGGGGCTGTACGTGTGCGGCAACGACCAAGGCGGGTTCTATCCGCACAACTACCCGTCGAACTTCACGGGGATGAATGCCGGCCGCACCGCCACCTTCGCCCGGATCGCCGCGAAGCACGCGCTGGGCATCGAGTAGTCTGACCTGCGCAAACGCCGGCGTGGATGAGGTCTGGCCATGGAGCGCCGACCTGTAGAAGCGCTGACAACCCAACCCCTCCCCAAGCGGGCGCCTCCGGGCGCCCGCGTTTCGTTGCGGGTGGCCTGGACGGGCGGTGGAACCTGCGGGTGCCGGTTCGATGCTCGGACCGATGGTGCGGCTGCGTGGTGTTGTTGGTGCGGGGCTGGGCGCCGTTTCGTGTCAGATTTGTACGGATTGTCCGTAAGACATGCCTCGAAGGGGCTCTGGATGCCATTTTCTGTCAGTTTTGTATGACTGGTATGTTTCGATGCGCGCAGACGGATTCGGAGTCGTGGAGCGATGGGGAACCGATTGCAATAAAAGCCCAGTTGGGAAGCACGAAAAGCAGGAGGGCCGGACTGGTCGGTTTCCGAGGGGATTTCGCTGGAAGAATGAGTGAAGGGGAAAAGCGTACAAATCCGACACGAAATGGCAAATAGGACACTCGAAGGCATGCGAATATGTCGGATGCATGCAAATCTGACATAAAAGGGCAGGCGTAACGGACGCGGCCATGCGTTGCGTCGTGGGTGATGTCGCGTTATACGGAGAGTCCGGCAGGCGGAGTTACCAGGTCGATGAGCTCCTGGCGGGAGTGGACATCAAGTTTTGCGTAGATGTGCTTGGCGTGCGTGGCCGCAGTTTCCTTGGAGATGACCAGGGCGTCGCGCACGTACGGGATGGAGCGGCCGCGCGCCAGCAGGTCGAAGACCTCGGTCTCGCGCGGGGTGAGTGCGGCGGCGCGGGCCAGCTCGCGGATGCGGCGGGCTCGATGGGTTGGCGGGCGCAGTGGGTTGGCGGGTTGCGGGCGGCGCGGAAAGCGGGCGGGCTCGGCTAGCAGATGCGCGGAAGCTGTTCGCCCACGAGCATGTCCAGGATGCGGCGCGAGCCGAAGCCGGTTTCCAGATACACCTTGTTGCCGCGTTCGGGCTTGCTCTCTTCCACGTGGCCGATGATGGCGGCGTCGGCGCCGTAGCGGTTGGCGCGCATGGCGGCCAGGGCGGCCTGCGCCTGCTCGGCGGGCACCACGCACACCATCTTGCCCTCGTTGGCAACCTGCAACACGTCGTATCCCAGCATCTCGCACGCGCCTAGCACGGCGGGCTTCACGGGCACGTCATCTTCGCGAACGACCATGTCGACGTTGCTCTGGCCTGCGAGTTCGTTGAGCGTGGAGGCAAGGCCGCCGCGCGTGGGGTCGCGGAAGCAGCGCGTGTCGGGAGCGGCTGCCAGCACGTCGGCGATCAGATGGTTCAACGGCGCGGCGTCGCTTTCCAGGTCGGTGGAGAAGCTCAGGTTCTCGCGCTGGCTCATGATGGTGATGCCGTGGTCGCCCAGCGTGCCGGTGAGCAGGATCGCGTCGTCCGGGCGGCACAGCGCACCGGACAGGTTGCGGCCTTCGGGAATCAGGCCCACGCCCGCGGTGTTGATGTAGATGCCGTCGCCGTGGCCGCGGTTGACCACCTTGGTGTCGCCCGTGACGATGTGCACGCCGGCTTCGCGCGCGGTTTCGGCGATGGTGGTGCAGATGCGGCGCAGGCTCTCCATGGGGAAGCCCTCCTCAAGCACCATGCCAACGGACAGGTACTTCACGTCCGCACCGCTGGTGGCCACGTCGTTGACGGTGCCGCACACGGCAAGGCGGCCGATGTCGCCGCCGGGGAAGAAGTGCGGAGTCACCACGAAGGTGTCGGTGGAAAACGCCAGGCGCTCGCCGGGCGCGGGGGCGGGAAGGACTGCGGCGTCGTTGCCCTGCGCCAGCTCCTCGCTACCGTATGTTGCGGCGAACACGTCGTCGATGATGCGCTTCATCATGGTGCCGCCGCTGCCGTGGCCCAGAAGTACCGTTTCGTCTGCCATGGGATTCTCCTTGAAGGTTGCGTGCCGGATAAGCTGCCGCGTCCCGTGCGCGGGTCCGTGTCCGCAGCTGGCGCGGCGAATGGACCGCGGCGGCCGTGCGGGTTCGCTTCGTTCGTGCCCATTGTCGCGCAACGCACGGGTGCGTGGGTGGCGAAACGCAGGGTTTTACGTGAAACGCCGCGAGCCATCGGCGCGCGTTCGGGTGCGGTGGCCGGGTGGATCGGTCGAACGCGGTTCCTTAGTCGGGGTGGTTCTCGCAGTACTCGTCGATCTCTTTGTAGAGCTCTTCCATGTTGTCGAAGAACTGCGAGGATTCTTCCCGGTCTCCTTCGTAGAGTTTGGTGGAGACTTTCAGTTTCTTGAGTTCTCGCTTAGGTTTGTTGATCAAGCGGAGTCCATCGTCATCATAGGCGGGGAACTCCACGATGTACTCGTCGTTTTCGGCGTGAGACTTGATCTCGCTGAAGGGAAGACCGGTCAATTGTTTGATTGTCATCAGGGCTTTTGCTGGGATTTCAGGTTTGGCGACCTTCAATCCGATGGTGATTTCATCCATGGTGCGCCTCCTGGGAATGATGGTTGCGGCTGCCAATCAGGTCGCTCAAGATGATATCATCCAGATAACCGAAATAGGGAAATCCTGCGCACGTTGAAGAAGATGCTTGAGTCGGAAAAGGCTTGAGTTCGAATCGGGGGACGGCGGAAGATGATGTCGTCCCCCGATTGTTGTCAGGCGAACTGCAGGATCTGCTCGGCGGAATCAAGAAGCACGTCGGCGCCGGCTTCGACGAGGGCTTCGCGCGGCTGGTATCCCCAGGTCACACCAGCGGCGAACACGCCGGCCGCACGCGCGGTGGCCATGTCGCCCGCCGAATCGCCGAAGTAGGCCACACGGGCAGGGTCCGCACCCAATTCCGCAATCACGTGCAAAAGGCCCGTAGGGTCGGGCTTGCGCGGTACGGGGCCTTCGCCCAGCGCCATGTCGAAGAGCCCGGGGAAGTAGCGGGCTTCCACGTCTTTCACGCCCGCATCGAACTTGTTGGACAGGATGGCGGTCTTGCAGCCGCGGCGGCGCAGCTCAGCCAGCACGTCCATGACGTGGGGATACGGCGCCGTGAGCGTGTGCCCGTGCTCGGCGTACAGGCCCTTCCAGTACGCGAGCGCGGCTTCCACCTGGTCATCGGGCAAGCCGGCGGGCACGGCCTTGACCATGAGGGCCTTCGCCCCGTTGCCCACGAAGGACAGCACCTCGTCGCGCGTGCGCTCGGGCCAGCCGAAGTGGGCAAGCGACATGTTGGTCATGGTGACCAGGTCGGGCAGCGTGTCCAGCAGCGTGCCGTCCAGATCGAAGATGAAGGTGTCGAAGCGGCGCGGCTCGGCGACGTTGGGCGTGCTGCTTTCGGATGCGGTTTCGCTAGGTTCGGTCATGATGACCCCCTCCTTGGTGCAGTTGTTCTGTATGCGCTCGGCGTAGGGCGGCCGGGTTTTCTCGTGCCCGGATTCTATTCCATGCATTTCGCGCACGGGCGGGCTCCACACGGCCATCACGGGATTCGCATGCGTCTAACAACTTTTTTCAGCCGAAAAGCGTCGTTAGGCTTTTCAAGATGCGCCTGACGACGCCAAGATGTTATTAGTCCGGTTTCAGCTATCTCGACGGGAATGCGTACGACACCATGAAGTCGCTGCTGTATGACCATGATGCCGGGACGGATGCCCTGCTTGAAGGCATCCGCGACATGGAGGAAGCGTACGCATACACCGAAATCGACGGCATCGGAGAGGAAAGCCTCGAAATTCTGGGAGGCATTGTCGAAGTGCTGGAAGGGGCGGCGGTGCCGCTGCCGGATCCGAAGGCCGTGGCTTTTTAATATGAGCAGGACATTGTCAATAGGCAAAATCGGGCCTGGCCCAGGTTT
>CAUWJA010000114.1:0-5419 GCA_963558905.1 uncultured Eggerthellaceae bacterium | reverse complement strand
GGTGGGCCGTGAGGGAATCGAACCCGCGACCTTGGGATTAAAAGTCCCCTGCTCTACCAGCTGAGCTAACGGCCCACGTCTCTGATATCACGCTTTCGCGCAAGCAAGAATTGTACCCATTGGCAGCTATTCGGTCAATGCCAACTGGAAAACTTGCAGAATCGGGCGCCTTCAACGTGAGCTTCACCTCGAAGGCGCCCGCATGCCGGCAGATGCCGCAGCCCGCCCATGCAGGGCTCCGGCAGATATCCGCCGCTATTCAGCAGCCGATGCGCCAGTCTTTTCGTCCTGCTCGGATTCCCCAGCCTGACCCTGCGCCGAAGGATCGAACACCGTCACCTGGGCATGATCGAGCAACCACCTGTTCGCCTTCATGCGCTCGGCGATCTCGCGCAATGCGAACGTGCTGCCGCTCTGCTCGGCCATCTGCTTCACTGCAACGGGATTCTGCGCGTTGATGGTGCGGCATGCATTCATGATGTCCTCATCGGTCAATTCCATCTTCTCATGACGGAACAGCGCATCGAGGGAATACCCCTGGACCACCATCTGACGGGTCTGGAGCATGAGCATCATGCCGAATTGCTGCTCGCCGCCCTGGCTCTGAATGAACTGGTCGAAGGGAACCCCCTGCTGCTGCAGGTTGGCCCGCATCTCGGAAATCAGCTGGCCGCGGACGGCTTCGTATACCTCGTCGGCGATGCGGCCCTGGAAGCGCTTGGCAAGTTCGCCGGCTGCGATCTGCATCTTCATGGACTCGTGCTGAGCAGAGCGCTCGCGCACGATCTCCGCCTCGATGCTCTGGCGCAGCGCATCGACAGACGGATACATGGGCATGGTGGATGCCACCCATTCATCGGTAAGCTCGGGCTCTTCCTTCTTGAGCATCTCCTTCACCGTGACGGTGCACTCGATCGGGTCGTCATTGCCAGGCTGAGCTCCCGGCAGCGAGAACGAGAACGACTTCGTTTCGCCGACATTCATGCCGAGCACGTTGCCATCGAACTCATCCGACAGGAAGCCCTGGCCCATCATGTACATGCGCTCATCGGTGCACAGCGCCTTGAGGGGCTCTCCGGCGGACGTTGCCTCCATGGAAATCTTGAATGCGTCCGTCGGACCGACCGCGTGCGGCTCATCGGCGACGAAACGGGCGAAGCTGTCCTTGATCTGCTCGATCTTGGCATCGATTTCCGCAGGCGAAACCTGCATGGGCGGCACGGTGATGCTGACGGGGTCGTATGAAGACAGCTCGTACTTCGGCTTCGGCGTCACCTCCAGCGTGAAGCTGAACGTCTTGCCGCGGCGCAGCGGCTCTTCCGATTGCGCCTGCGGAGGAAACGCCGGCACCAGATTGTGCTTGTCGAGCGCAAAGGGGATCAGATATTCGATGGCCTGAGGACGCACGATGGCATCGAGGTCTTTCACGCCCAGCTGCTCTTCGACAGCCTGGGCGACGGTTTTCCCGGGCATGAGAAACACATTCATGCTCTGAGCGAAAACGCGCTGCGCGGTTTCGAATGCATTGCTCACTTCCGCAGTCGATGCAATGGCGTCCAGCCTGACGCGGCCATCCGGCAAGTTCTTCTCGGTTACTTTCATGCGAACCCTTCCTTCGCTTCGGCTGCGCATCGCGGCCCAGTCCGATGATCGCGGGCCGAGCACAACCCCCCTTTTGTGTTATACGTCCGCTATTGTAGCCCAACGGATACGAAAAACGCCCCGCAACCGAAGTCACGGGGCGTCCCATCCATCCATCCGCCCGAACCGTCTGACGGCCGAAGGCGGCTACTCGATGCCGGCTGCGGCCTTATCGGCCGCAAGCGCTGCGGCGGCCTCATCCATCTGAACCTTCACGGCGTCGTGGCCGGTGCCGCCGTAGGTGGTGCGGGCGCGAACGATGGCCTCGGGGTCGAGCGCACCGGCGATATCGTCGCCGAACAGATCGCTTGCCTGCTTGAGCTCCTCAATCGTCAGGTCCTCAAGCCCCTTGCCGTGCTTCTCGCAGTACAGCACCAGGCCGCCCACGACCTCATGCGCCTGGCGGAACGGCATGCCTTTTTTCGCCAGATAGTCGGCCACGTCGGTCGCGGCGGTGAAGCCCTGCACGGCAGCGGCGCGCATCACAGGCGGGTGCAGCTCCATGGTGGCGATCATGCCCTCCATGCACACCATGCAGTCGTGCAGGGTCTTGGCGGCATCTGCTGCGCCTTCCTTGCATTCCTGCAGATCCTTGTTGTATGCCAGAGGCAGCGCCTTCATGGTCACGAGCAGGCCCACCAGATCGCCCACCACGCGGCCCATCTTGCCGCGCGTCAGCTCGGCGAAATCGGGATTCTTCTTCTGCGGCATGATGGATGACCCCGTGGAGAACGAGTCGGACAGCATGATGAATCCGAACTCCGTCGTGGACCACAGGATGATCTCTTCGCACAGGCGCGACAGATGCATCATGGACACGCTGCACGCGTACTCCAGGTCAAGCAGGTAATCGCGGTCGGACACGGCATCCATCGAGTTGGGGATGGGATGGTCGAAGCCCAGCTCCTGCGTGGTGGCGAAGCGATCAAGCGGATAGGTGGTGCCGGCCAATGCGGCGGAACCCAGCGGATTGGCGTCGGCCGCCTCCAGCGCGTGCTGCAGGCGCTTGAAATCGCGCGTGAACATCCAGAAGTATGCCAGCATGTGATGGCTGAACAGCACGGGCTGGGCGTGCTGCAGATGCGTGTAACCGGGCATGATCACGTCGAAGTTGTCGGCGGCCTTCTGCCACAGCACCTCACGCAATACGCAGTTCGCTTCCAAAAGCTCGCTGATCAGGGCTTTCGCGTGCAGACGGATGTCGGTGGCCACCTGGTCGTTGCGCGAACGTCCCGTGTGCAGGCGCGCACCCGCGGTGCCGATATCGGCGATCAGGGTCTTTTCAACCGCCATGTGGATATCCTCGTCGTTGATGTCGAAAACGAATTCGCCGGCATCCATGCTCGCCTTGATCTTCGCCAGACCCTCCTTGATCTGCGCGGCGTCATCGGCGCTGATCACGCCCTGGGCTGCGAGCATGCCGGCGTGCGCCGTCGACCCCGCGATGTCCTGGGCATACATTGCCTTATCGGCTTCCAGGGATGCACCGAATTCCTGCGTGAACGCATCAACGCCATGTTCGAACCTACCCGACCACAGTGCCATTTCAAACCTCTCTCTATCATCAACAGAAGCCGGCCGCCGAAGCAACCGGCTCCATCCGTATTCATTTCCCAGCCAGTCGCGACGACGGCTGCATCTTGCATGTTAGCAGGCGATCTGCGATTCGGCGTTCGCATTGCCCTCCGCGTCGGCGCACGACGGATCGGCGGTCTTTTCAGCTGCGCCGGTCGCGATGTTCGCTCCGCCCTGCTTGGCGGCCCAGACCTTGGTGGGCAGGCCGTGCAGGGTGATGAAGCCCTTGGCCGACGCATGGTCGAAGGAGTCTTCGGCGCCATAGCTCGCCAGCTTGAAGTCGTAGAGCGAATACGGGCTGCGACGTCCGACAACCGTGCAGTTGCCCTTGAACAGCTTGATCTTCACGTCGCCGGTCACGAACTTCTGGGTCTCGGCGCAGAACGCATCGAGGGCATTCTTCATGGGCGAATACCACAGGCCGTCATAGACCGCAGTGGACCACTTCTGCTCGACCACATGCTTGAAGTGCAGAGTGTCGTGGTCAAGGCACAGCGTCTCGAGGGCCTTATGCGCGTTGATCAAGGTCAGGCTGGCGGGAACCTCATAGCACTCGCGGCTCTTCACGCCCACGAGACGGTCCTCGATCATGTCGATCTTGCCGTAGCCATGCTTGCCGGCAATGCCGTTGAGCGCCTGGATAATGTCGTAGAAGCTCATCTTCTGGCCGTTGAGGGCGCAGGGCACGCCCTGCTCGAAGGAGATTTCCACATATTCGGGCTCATCGGGGGTCTCCTCGACGGGGGCCACGATGGTCCAGATGTCCGCGGGAGGTTCGTTCCAGGGGTTTTCCAGCACGCCGCACTCGATTGCGCGGCCCCACAGGTTGTCGTCGATGGAGTACGGGGACTTCTTGGTGGTGGGCACGGGCACGCCATGGGCTTCGGCCCAATCCATCTCCTCTTCGCGGGAATGCAGGTCCCACTCGCGCACAGGGGCCAAGATCTCGATGCTGGGATCGATGGCCTTGATGCTGGTCTCGAAACGGACCTGGTCGTTGCCCTTGCCGGTGCAGCCATGGGCGATGTACTTGGCGCCGTACTTATGGGCGGCTTCCACCATATGCTTGGAGAGCAGAGGACGGGACAGGGCGGACAGCAGCGGGTAGGTGTTCTCATAGAGGCCGTTGGCGGCAAGAGCCTTGGTCAGATACTCTTCGGCGTACTCCTCGCGCATATCCATGGCTTCCGCGGCAATGGCGCCCATTGCAAGCGCCTTGTGCTTGATGGCGTCAAGGTTTTCTTCGTCCTGGCCCACGTTTCCGCAGATGGCAATGACATCGAGGTTCTTCTCAACCTGCAGCCACTTCAAGCATACAGAGGTGTCCAGGCCACCGGAGTATGCCAGGACCACTTTCTCCTTCGAAGCGCTCTGAGCCGCTGTTTCCATTTCGATGATGTTGTCTGCCATGATGTTGTCTACCTTCCGCTTTTCCCGGCTGAGCCAGCCGTTTTGTCTCCTGTGTCATTGCGCCGGCCATTCCGGCCCCGAGCCGCATCTATCTGCCCGAGAAAATAAAAAATCCGTCAGCAAGCTGCGACGGACACGAGCGCCGGAAAACCCGGCGAGTTGCCATGAGGCGTTTTCTTACGTTGGATTACCCAGCGCAGACCGCAGACAACACACATGCCCTTCGCAGCGTGCTTCGTCGGTCCTGGCGTCGGAATGCAGTCATCAGCATGGCAGCGTTGCTCATGGTGATCACTCCTTTCCGACAATGGGTCATTTTCGTTTACCGGTGCTTCAGCCGCCTGACGCCCGCCAAGATGTGCCCTTGCGGCGCTATCAAGCTCTAGTGGGCTAAAGCGATTGGTTAAAAATACCCGTCAATGCAGGATTATGCAAGTACTTTTTAGAAATATTCACTATTTCGCAGGCGAAAGATCGGCCCAATGGCCACCATCAGCCCAAATATGAGCGGACCCCAGAACCGTATGCAGTCCTGGGGTCCGATTGCCGGGCCGGTGCGGAAAGCCGGAACGTTATGAAACCGGAGAGGAAAAGGGCCTCAAGGTCCTACGCCTCGACCGGAACGAAGAACTCACGTCCCATGCCGCAGATGGGGCACTTGTAGTCTTCGGGCAAGCCGTCGGGATAGCCGGTCTCGATATGCCCGCAAATGGTACAGCGCCAAGCCTTGGGCGCAGCGGCGGGAGTGCTGGACTCGGTGTGAATGCCGGGCTCGGCAGAGGCGACGGGCGCA
>CAUWJA010000113.1:0-5435 GCA_963558905.1 uncultured Eggerthellaceae bacterium | reverse complement strand
AAAAATGGAAACCAAGGACTATCATGGAGGCATCCACTCATGGAAACATGATTTCACTTTTCCACGTTTCGTTGAAAAGTGGTGGAAATAATTGAAAACAGTGAAATAGTGCTTGGAAAAAACGTGAACACACCCGAAAACACAGCAGAAAACGTATCCCGGCCAACCCTGAGTGCTGACTACACTCAGGCGCTTTCAACTGCGCGTATAGCGTTTTACGACGATTTCCGCAGCGCGCCGCGCATTACGGAAATACAGCCAACAACAACAGCCGAATACATCGAAAACCTTGCCTCGAGCATCTACACGCAGGCCCAGCAAGCGGGCGGCGGAATCCCTTATACCGTCATCAGGGAAGTCAGCGAGAATTTCATCCACGCTCAATTTCGAGAAATCGTAGTTTCCATATTCGACAGGGGGAATACCATCAGGTTTTCCGACCAAGGGCCGGGAATTGCGGAAAAGGGGAAAGCCCAGATGCCAGGGTTCTCGTCCGCAGTCGAGCCTATGAAGCGATATATCAGAGGTGTAGGATCGGGCCTTCCCATCGTGAAAGAGTACCTTTCGTTTTCACACGGGAGAATAACGATAGAAGACAACCTCAATACCGGTGCAGTCATAACGATTTCAATCAACAACGAAGAGCCTGAGCCCCCGAAACAGGTGGAGAAAAAAATCGTCATACCTCCCCTGAACGACAGGGAAAAGGATGCCCTCTATCTGTTCTATGAAAAAGGGGCGCTCCGACTGACCGACATCAAGGAGCTGCTCGACCTCAGCCCAAGCAGCGCTCACCGTACGTTAGCCAAACTCGAAGAATACGGGCTCCTGGATACGGCAGCCAATAAGACGCGCTTGCTGTCGGATCTTGGCAGCAAAGTAGCCGACGCACTGTTCTGATATGCAACACCGCCCTCGAAGCAGAGAATAGAGGATGTATGGAACCCGAACTCCATGAAACCTGGAAGGCCGTCTGCAACCATATCAAAGACGTGCAGAACATCGATGCAAAACAGGTCGATGCATTCTTCGCGCGTCTTCATCCGGAAGCCATCTCCAACGGATACCTGATGCTCACAGCCGAAAACGCTTTCATCAAAAAATGGATCGAGCGCAATTACATGCCCGCCATCAAGCAAGCTCTGATGGCCGTACACGGCACGGAGTACATCGTGGAAATCGAAGTCGATGAAGACAGTTTTTCTCCGAGCCAGACCATAACCGTCAATTACGTCGCCCCTGAACCGAGCCCCGCTCAATCTGCAGGGACGGCCTTACCTGCAATGAACGGGTCGCATCAGCCACCCCAGGGAATGCAGGCACCGAATCCCCCTGCAGCCCATCAGGAGCACACGGGAATCCCCGGCATGCTGATGCACAACGAACCAGGGCAAACAATGACACCGCAAGCCGCGCCCGTGCAGGTGATGCCCCAGCATCAGCAACCGCAGCCTTCCGCAGAGGAATCAGGGTCCGATCAGGCACAACAGGGATCGCATCCTGCAGCTGAAGGCCTTGCATCAAAGCTGACCTTCGAAAACTACGTGATAGGCGACTCGAACAGACTCGCCTATTCCATGGCCGTTGCGGTAGCCGAAGCACCGGGAAAGCCGAACCTGAACCCATTGTTCATCTACGGTAAATCAGGGTTGGGAAAAACCCATCTTCTGCGAGCGATACAAAACTACGTGCTGGAAACAAGGCCGGGAGCGAAGGTGGTCTACACCGATTCGGCAGAATTCCTCTCCGAATACGCCTCAGCCAGCGCCGAGCATGACAAGAACAAGACCAGCTTCCAAAATTTCCAGAACCGGTATGCGAATGCGGACATCCTCCTCATAGACGACGTTCAGTATTTCACCGGCAAATCGGCGACGCTCGATATGGTGTTCCAGCTATTCAACAAATTCACGACGCAGGGAAAACAGGTCGTGTTGTCCGCGGACCGAGCGCCGAAGAACATCGACATCGACGAGCGATACAAAAGCAGGTTCAATCAAGGCGGTACGTTCGACATCCAGCCGCCCGAAATAGAAACGAAGCTCGCCATCGTCAAAAGCTTCATAGAAGAATACAAGCGGTCGGAAAACGCATACGATCTCTATATTCCGGAGGACATCCAGCTTCATATCGCCGAAATCTCCAGTTCGAACATACGCGAGCTGAAAAGCGCCATCACGAAAGTGATCTACCAGATTCGATATTTCAACAATCCGAACATCACGCTGGCTGACGTGAGGGCCCTGCTCGAGAATCATTTCTCATCGGGGATATCCAAGCGGCTTACCGTAGAGCTCATCCAAAAAGAAGTGGAGAACTATTTCAAGATAAGCCACAGCGACCTGGTGGGCACGAAAAGGTCTCGCAATATCATGCTTGCACGACAGGTGGCAATCTACCTATGCCGTAATATGCTCGACATCCCCTATAACGACATAGGAAAGAAATTCAACCGGGACCACAGCACCATGATGTACTCGGTGGGACAAGTGGAAGAACGCCTGAAGACGGATAGGGACCTCCAGGAAGAGATAGAAATCATTACCAAAATCATCAGGGAAAGCTGACTCAAAGATGACTCAAAGATGACTCAAATCGGAGGAAAGATAATCTAATCAATAAAACCGGTGGAAACGAGAACAGGTTTTGGTAAGAGGATTGAGCCATGAAAAACAGACGATGAACTGGCCATTTTCGAGTTGTTCCACTTTTCCACAGACCTTATAAATATAACAACCTTTTATTTAATATAAAAGAAAAGAAGGGAAGAAACGTGAAATTCAGCATCAACCAGAGCGAGCTTCTCAACGCGCTGACCATCGTATCGAAAGGAACTTCAGGCAGATCAACCCTTCCTGTGCTTTCGGGTGTATACATCGAAACACAACCTGGCGGACTGATCCTGCAGACGACGGACCTCGAGCGATCCATTCGATACAGCGTCAATGCCTTGGTTGAGGAGGAGGGAAGGACGGTCATCCCCGAAAAGCTCTTGTTCGATATCGTGAAAAATCTTCCCGACGCTGCGGTCAGCGTCGAAACCCAGGATAGCGAGGTTTCCGTGTACTGCGGAAAATCCTCATTCACCCTGCGAACCCTTGATGCTGAAGACTTCCCCTCCTTCCCACAGGTTGACGTAATGAAGCGTGTAGCGCTGCCCTTCAATGATTTCTCGAATATGATCAAGCGCGTGGCGAAGGTGGTATCGAAGGACCAGACGCGCGCCGTCCTGACCGGAGTTCTCATTGCCACGACGGAAGACGGCATCAAGATGGTGGCAACAGACTCATATCGCCTTGCCGTCGCGGAAGTTGAAGTGGAAAACGTGCCCGATGATTTCGAAGCGATCGTGTCGGGATCGTTCCTCCAAGAAGTTGCATCGCTTCCGAAGATCGATGAGATCATCACCATGGGCATCACGGAGAATCAGATTGTGTTCTACTATCAGAACATGGTGTTGATCAACCGCCGAATCGAGGGAAATTTCCCCAATTACCGCCAGCTTATTCCGGATACGTATGTGACCAAGACCTGCTTCACGACCCAGGAGCTCATCACTGCGGTCAAGCGCGTCAGCATCATCAACAACATGTCATCGCCTGTTAAATTCGATATCAACGCTGATACGCGCAATACGGTCATAGATTCCGTCTCCCAGGATGTCGGCATGGCGCAGGAAACCCTCGGTTGCGAGGTTCTAGGCGAAAACATGCAGATTGCGTTCAACCATCAATACGTCATTGATGGCCTTTCATCCATCACCACCGACCAAGTCTTCCTGGAAACCCAATCTTCCATGAAGCCCGGCATATTCAAGGCGGCGGATGGGCAGCGTTTCCTCTATCTGGTCATGCCCGTGCGCATCGCTTAGCCCGGATGGCGGTATCAGAGAGTGCATGGCGAAGGCGGCAATCTTCGACTCGCTGAGTTGAGGCTGAAGAATTTCAGGAACTATTCCGATTTCAATCTGGGATCCATAGGGCCCCTGACGGCATTCGTGGGTCCGAATGCAATCGGAAAGACCAACATCCTTGAAGCGATTCATGTTGTGACAACCTCCTCCTCCTTCAGGTCTGTGAAACTCGACGAGATGATAGGGTGGGGCAGCCAGGCAGCGAGGGTTGAGGCTCGGATCGTTTCCGATGCAAGGGATGTTGATGCCGCGGTGGAGTTGCATCCCGGTCAAAAGCATTGCTTCTTGAACGGAAAGAAGAAACCGAGCCAAGATCTTCAGGGGCTGCTTGCGGCGGTCGTGTTCTCGCCTGACGATCTCAATCTGATCAAAGGGGCGAATTCGCTGCGGAGGAATGCCCTTGACCAGCTTGGGGGCCAGATGTCGAAGAACTATAGGATTCTTCGACGGGACTACGATAAGATCATCCGCCATAAAAACACGCTGCTCAAGGAAAATCATCCTGGGGCATTGATGGATGCGGTAGATGCCATGGTGGCGATGACGGGATCTCAGCTGCTCAGATACAGAATGGCGCTGGTGAGAAGGCTCTCAGACCGTTTGCCTGAGGTGTATGGGCGCATAGCCGGAACGAATGAGCTCGTGGGTATGGCATACGAACCGTCATGGGCATGCGGTGATCTGCCGGATGAGGGCGAAATAGAGGATTGTCTCCTTCGGACCCTTCGCGCAGCGCGGCAGGAAGAGATCTCTCGAGGCAGGTGCGTGGTGGGCCCCCATGCCGATAAGGTAACCCTGACGGTGGCCGGGCGCGATGCCTCGTCTTTCGCCTCGCAGGGTCAGCAGCGGTCGCTGGTGTTGGCTTGGAAGATCGCCGAAGTGGAATTGATAACCGAGATAACCGGAACAAAGCCGCTATTGCTTCTGGATGATGTCATGAGCGAACTCGATGTGCGCCGCCGCCACGCATTGGTCGATTTGCTTTTGCAGGATATCCAGACATTCATCACGACGACCGACGCCTCCTTTTTCGAGCCGTCGATACTGGAGCGCGCTCGAATCATAGAGCTACCATGGGGAAAGGGGGAATGATGGGCCAGATGAGTTCGTTCTCTGGGGCGATGAGGTCCGTCCTCGATTCCATGTCCGGATCGACTGCCGTTGCTGCAAAAGCGCGCCGCGCCGCCCAAGTGAAGAAGATGTGGGCTGAAGCCGTCGAGCCGGTATTCCTTGAACATACGAATTCGGTCTACATCATCCGTGAAGGCGACAGGAAGATATTGATTGTGTATGTGGATGAAAGCATCTTCGCCACAGAACTCAATGCTCGCCGGGAATTGATCAAATTGAAATTCTTGGAGAAGTTCAATGAGCGTTTGGATGAGTTCAAGATACTTGTCTCTCGCGGTAAATACCGACTGAACTACGCCTACAAAACCGATGAAGATGAACCGTTTTTCATAGAGAAAGCCACCCCCCAGCGCCTTTCTGCCGAAAAACTGTCCGAGCTTGAATCGCAAGC
>CAUWJA010000112.1:0-5455 GCA_963558905.1 uncultured Eggerthellaceae bacterium | reverse complement strand
TTGAGATAGAGGAAGGGCCTGACCCAGAAAACCTGGGCCAGGCCCGATTTTGCCTCTTGACAATGTCCTGCTCATATTAAAAACCGCGCCGCCACGTACCGCAGCGCGGTCCCCTGTAGCGAACGCAGCGCCGCACCGCAGCAGCTATTCCATGGCGTCGAGTTCGGCATCCAGATCGGCGATGCGCCGCACCTTCGGCTTGCTGACCAGAACGCCGCGCACCATGACCTGCTGCACGTGGCGCAATGCAGCCAGATCATCGAGCGGGTTTTCGCCCAGCACGATCATGTCGGCGGATTTTCCGGGCTCGATCGATCCGGTCTCGTCTCCCAGCCCCAGCAGCTGCGCGCCGCGCAACGTAGCGGTATGCAGGGCAAACGAACTGTCCACGCCTACATGCTTCTGGAAATACAGGACCTCGCGCCACATGTCGTAATGCGTGACATACGGGCATGATGCGTCCGTGCCCAGCCCCACGGGAATGCCGGCAGCAAGCGCCTGCTTCGCAGCCTCGACAATGCCCTCGAACACGATGCGCCCGTTGACCTGCTGGACCTGCGTAGAATGCGTCTTTTCAGGAGGAAGCTCCGCAAACGGGATGGCAGGCGAAATGGTGCAGGTCAAAGAGGAAGCGCGTCCCAGCCCATTGCGGCTGAAAAGCTCGACGATCTCGGGAGTGAGCCGCGCTCCATGCTCCACCGTATCGACGCCCGCCTGCAAACCGACGAGCACGCCCTCGGTCGATTCGATATGGGCTGCCGTGCGCATGCCCAGACGATGGGCCTCTTCGCACGTTGCCTTCGCGATATCCAACGGCATGCGGACCACACCCGGCTCGCCTTCGACCTCGGCGTCGAACACACCGCCGGTGATGAACAGCTTGATGAGGTCGCACTGGCGCTCAGCGCACGCGCGCACCACCTCGCGCGCCTCTTCGGGCGTGGTGGCGATGCGGGCGAAAAGACCCGCCCCATGGCCGCCGGGCACCGTAACCCCCGTGCCGGACGTGAGCAGACGCGGCCCTACGTACTTCCCGGCATTGATGGCGTCGCGCACATCCACATCGGCGAATCCCGGATCGCCGACCGAGCGCACCGTGGTAACTCCGCTCATGAGCTCGGTCTGCGCGCTGCATTTGATACGGTAGCGCAGATACGCCATGCCGATGGGGTTGCGAACCACTTTGTCGATAAGGCTCCCAGCGGCGCCGGCGCTGGTGGGACGCCCATCTCCGCACAGGTGGACATGCATGTTGACCAGGCCGGGAGCAATGAAACGCCCCGAAAGGTCCACCTCTTTCGCACCGGGTGCGCTGACCCGGGAAGCAGGCGCCACCTGGTCTATGCGGCCCTCTTCGTCAACGACCACCGCCATGCCGCGCTGCGGTTCCATGCCCTCGGTGCCGTCCAGAAGCGTCGCATTGGTGAAGATATATGCCATGGTTCCTCCGATCTATCGTATGGTCTCGCATCAAACGGTTTCATTGCGGACGAAAAACGCATGCGCGTTGCCGAAGCAGATCGCATCGGCGATTTCTGCACCGAATTCGCGGGCGAACAGCCCATGCAACGCACCCGCCTTTTCGGCGGGATCGAGCCACGTCGGCACATCGCAGCCGTCATAGTCGCTGCCCAGCGCTATCGCGTGCTCGCCGCCCAGGCTGAGCATGCGGTCGACATGGCGCAGCACGTCATCGCGAGTGGGGTCGCCCGCACCTTCGCGCAGAAAATCGCGGCAGAAATTCAGACCCACGATGCCGCCCGCATCCGCAATGGCGCGGAAGCGCTCGTCGGTCAGATTGCGGCGATGGCCGCAGACCGCGCGCAGGTTGGAGTGCGAGGCCGCAAACGGACGGCGGGCGAAACGGATGAACTCGTCGCAGCCGCGGTCGTTGAGATGCGACACGTCGACCACGATGCGTCGATCCTCAAGCGCCGCCACCATATCGCGGCCGAAGCGGCTGAATCCATCGGTCGTATCATGGCCGCTGGCAATGGCGTTTTTCCCGTTCCACGTGAGGGTGAGCATCTTCACACCCGCCTCCGCAACCGACGAAAGCCGCTCGAGCGCAGCAGCCGCCCCGGCTTCGCCATCGAAAAACGAGCCGCCCTCCACGGTGAACATGGCCGCACAGCGAGGCGAGGGCGCGGATGCCGAAGCGGAACCCGCCGCGCACGCAGGCGCGGATGCCGGAGGCAACGTCGAAGCCGTGCTGTCGGCGGGCGCGCAGGGCTCCAATCCGATGATGCGGGCGATATCGCGGGCGTCACGCACCTGCTCGACCGCCTGCGGATGCGCCGCAAGCTGGCCTTCCAGATAATCGCGCACCGTCTCGAACACGCGCCATGCGCCTTGCGGCCCCAGCCCATCGGGAATGAACGCGGCAAAGCACTGGCACCACGCGTAACCGGCCATGCGGTTCAGCGCGATGTGCGCATCGTTGTCGAACAGCGATCGCATGCGTTCAGGCGCCGTACCCGCATCCTGCGCCGCAAAGCCCGCCTCGGGAATGCGGTCGTGGAGCGCCAGCCTGTCGAGCGTATCGCAATGCAGGTCGAACAGCGGCATGCGACCAGATGCATCATCCATGGGAACACCTTTCATCGAAACAACGATGAAGAGTATACGCCCTCCTTTCCCCATGAGACGAAAAGCCCCGATATGACTCAGAAAACACCGTTCTTGCGCCCGCTGCGCCATTTCGCTTGATTTTTTTGCCCCACACCCCCGACGCATGGGGATATTTCTCCTGAAAAACGGCGCAATTGGTGTAGACTGCGTTCGCTTATTCAAGATGAGGAGATTGGTTCATGGAAACAAGCAGACAGGAAGAGGCCGACACCGTTGCGACCTGCACCGATGCACAATCCTGCATCGGATGTGCCACCACGGTTCCCGCCGACGCTCCCAGCATGCTTGTGCTCAAACGGCTTCTTGCCGCCCATGAGGCCTGGTTCGATGTCACGCGGGATTTCCATTTCGCAGGCAGGACCTTCCCCGGATTCGCGGAGTTCCATTCCCATGGCGAGCAGTACGTCCTTTCCAAGAGGGCGAAGCTCTGGGAGGTCGACACGCACGAATATATCTTCTTCGAAATAGTCGAACATCTCGAAGAAGCTATCTTCCGCAGCGACGTCGACTTCATGACCGCTGAAGCCATCAGAATGGTGAAACCCGCCCCCAACCACATGTCCTCCAACATCTCGCTGGTCATCGTCGCCGACGCGATGGACGCAGACGTGGAGCCTCTCGTGCGGCGCACGAAGTTCCGCAAGAACCATCTTCTGGGACTCCAGGGATGGACCGACCTGCGCATCGCCGTCGTCGATCTGGCGGGTGGTCTTGATGGGCGCATTCTGACCAATGCTGCAGGCAAAACCCTGCGGCCGACCATCGAACAGAATCTGGGTCAAATACCGGGTGAGCCTGCGCGGCGCCCGGCACACAGATAGGATTTCCGCGAGACGGACGCGCCCAGGTGCTTGCGCCATGCAGCACGACAAGTAGGAGAAATGAGTATGAACGCCATGATCGTTCTTCTCATCGGCGTCGCCGTCCTCGTCGTGGGCTACATCTTCTACGGCGGATGGCTTGCCAAGCAATGGGGGGTGAAGGTCGACCGCATCACTCCCGCCCATGAGCTGGAAGACGGCATCGACTACGTGCCCGCCAAACCCTATGTGGTGCTGGGCCACCACTTCTCGTCCATCGCGGGCGCGGGCCCCATCAACGGACCTATCCAGGCTGCGGTCTTCGGCTGGGTTCCGGTGTTTCTCTGGGTGCTGATCGGCGGCATTTTCCTGGGTGCAACCCATGACTTCGGCGCGCTGTTCGCATCCATCCGCCACAAAGGACAGACCATCGCCACCGTCATCGCCGAGAACATCGACGACACCGCCAAGAAGCTGTTCTGCATCTTCGCCTATCTGACCCTCATCCTGGTGGTCGCCGCATTCGCATCCATCGTGGCGAACACCTTCGCCGTGAGCCCCAAGGCCACCGATGCCGCCAACCTGGCAAATCAGCGCACGGCCATGATTTCGGTCATGTTCATCGGTGCGGCCATCATCTGGGGCATCGTGACCCGCGGCCGCAACATCCCCGCCGCCGTCAACATCGGCGCGGCCATCGCGCTCATCATCGTGCTGGTGGCCGTCGGCTACAACCTGCCCCTCATCAGCCTGGACTACACCACGTGGATGCTCATCCTGGGCGTCTACATCCTGGTGGCATCCGTCGCGCCCGTGTGGATCCTGCTGCAGCCGCGCGACTATCTTTCCAGCTATCTGCTCTACGGCATGATCGCCCTGGCCATCATCGGCATCATCGGCGCAAGCATCATGGGCACCGCATCCGACCTGCAGATTCCCGCCTTCACCGGCTTCGTGGCCAGCAATGTGGCCGTCGACGGCGCAGGCGCGATCATCACGGATCCCGAAACCGGCGCGGCCGTCATCAACAAGGCAGCGGCCTCCGGCTTCCTGTTCCCCGCCCTGTTCATCACCATCGCCTGCGGCGCCATCTCCGGCTTCCACAGCCTGGTCGCATCCGGCACCACTTCCAAGCAGCTCGACAAAGAGGGCGAGGCGCAGCCCATCGCCTACGGCGGCATGCTGCTGGAATGCCTGCTGGCCGTCATCTCGCTGTGCGCCGTCGGCTACGTGTGGGCCGAATATTCCGCCGGCGGATACGCATCGCCGACCGCCGTCTTCGCCTCCGGCCTGTCGCAGATGCTGGCATGCATCCCTGGCCTTGAGAACGTGGAGGGCATCGCCTACACGCTGCTCATCCTGGCCGTATCCGCCTTCTGCCTGACGTCGCTTGACACCGCGACCCGTCTGGGCCGCTACATGTTCCAGGAGCTGTGGACCCCGAAGGGCCAGACCATCGAGGAGCAGACCGGCGTACGCAAGGTCCTGACCAACCCGTACGTGGCCACCATCATCACCGTGGTCATCGGCGTGTATCTGGGCATGCACGGCTACACCGTCATCTGGCCGCTGTTCGGTGCGGCCAACCAGCTGCTTGCCGCACTCGCGCTTCTCGCCGTGTGCGCGTGGCTGGGCAACGCCGGACGCAACAACAAGATGTTCTACATCCCCATGGTGTTCATGCTGGCCGTCACGCTGACGTCGCTGTGCCTGACCATCAACGGCAACATCACCACCATCATGGCAGGCGGCGACATCTTCGCCCCCGCGCTTCAGATCGCCATCGCCGCGCTGCTGCTGGTGCTGGCCATCATCCTGGCCGTCAAGGGCGCCAAGGTGCTCTTCGGCAAGAAGAAGGCCGCGACGGAATAGCCGTCCGGCACCCTGCCTGCGGGAACCGACTCACCCGCACCGAAAGCGAAGGGCTGCGTCGAAAGAGATTTCGGCGCAGCCCTTTTTCCATTCAGGCCTTTTTAATATGAGCAGGACATTGTCAATAGGCAAAATCGGGCCTGGCCCAGGTT